>NZ_RCDI01000002.1:900000-1076643 GCF_003675875.1 Halostella limicola
GGGATGGCGAAGACGAGCGTCGCCCCCAGTTGGATCGTGCCGATGATGCCGCGACTCATTGCCGCGGGGTAGGCCGGCGGGGTAGAAAAGTCCGTCCGTCCGAGTCGGGAGGGTTTTGCCCCGGCGGGTCCGAGCGTGGTACATGTTCACCGGCATTGTCGAGGAGACCGGCGAGGTGCTCTCCGCGGACGAGGCGGAGGGCGTCCTGCGCCTGCGCATCGCGAGCGGGTACGACGGACTGGCCCACGGTCAGAGCATCAGCGTCAGCGGAGCCTGCCTCACGGTCGAGGCGTTCGGCGACGGCGCGGACGGCCAGTGGTTCGAGGTGTTCCTCGCGGAGGAGACGCGAGCGAAGACGTACCTCGGGAACGTCGGCGAGGGCGACCGGGTCAACCTCGAACGCGCGCTCCGGGCGGACGACCGCCTCGACGGCCACTTCGTGCAGGGCCACGTCGACGCGACGACGGAGGTCGTCGACGTTCGGCGGGTCGGCGACGACTGGGAGTTCGAGTTCGCGCTCCCCGAAGACCACGCCCGCTACGTCGTCGACAAGGGCTCGGTGGCGCTGGACGGGATCAGCCTGACGGTCGCCGACCGCGGCGAGGAGACGTTCACCGTCGCCGTCATCCCGACGACGCACGACCTGACGACGCTCTCGGAGAAGGAGCCGGGCGACCCCGTCCACGTGGAGGTGGACGTGATCGCAAAGTACGCCGAGCAGCTCGTCGAGGGGTACTAGCCCTCGACCAGTCGACGGGCGTTAGCTCTCGAACTCCGTACGCTCCGGCGCGGGCTGGTGGTCGCGCTCGGCGTTGACGGAGTTGTACACGGACTTGTACCGGGAGATCTTCCGGAAGAGGTAGAGCCCGGCGAGCGTGACGTAGAGGACGATGTACCCGACGAATGCCGCGCCCTGGCCGAGTGCCGTGGCGTCGGCGACGAGCGGCGGCACGATGCCGACGGTGACGTTGTAGGTGGCGTGGACGAACGCAGCGACGAGGATCCCCTTGACGGCGATGGGGCCGGCGTTCTCCTGATTGAACTTCGCGAGGCCGAGGTAGTAGCCGGCGATGCCGGAGTAGACGACGTGGCCCGGCCCCGCCAGCGCACGGACGAAGGCGATGCTGAACACGCCGCCGTCCTCCATGAACCGGGTGATGTACAGCGCGTTCTCGATGGTCGCGAAACCGAGGCCGGCGACCGCGCCGTACACCGCGCCGTCGAGCACGGAGTCGAATCGGGGGCTCCGGTAGGCCCACAACCGAACCGCCAGCATCTTGACGATCTCCTCGACGGGCCCGACGACGAGGTAGAAAAACAGTATCGAGCCGAGGCCGACGACCCCGAAGTCGATCATCTGGAGCACGCTCCCGAAGTCGTTCAGGACGCCCGCGAACCCGGCGAACAGCACGGCCAGGACGAACGTCGCGACGAGCAGGTCGAGCGGCTCGCCGCTCGTCACGTCGGCCTTCCAGACGTACAGGGCGAGCAGCAGCGCCGGAACGGCCGACAGCAGCACGAACGCGCCGACGTACGGGTCGAGCACCGCGCCGAGGCTCCCGAGCGCGAACAGCGCGACGAGGATGACCACGCCGAGCAGGATGAGGATCCACCGCAGGATCGGCCGGATGCTGCCGTGGACCGCGACGGCGAGGCGGTCGACGGCCGAGCGAGGCTCCCAGTCGCTAACGTCGTAGAGGTCCCGCGAACCGTCCGCCGCGCGGTCCACGGGATCGCGACCCGATGACATACCCGCGTATACAGTATCTCGGGGGGTAATGTTTGGGCCTAGCTTTTGTGGCGCCGTATCTTTGTATGTCATTATATACCATAACGTGTTATAGGGTGGCGCTTATCAGGGACGATCCGCCAGTTCGGGTAACGATGTTCAGTAACAGTCGAGGGATCATGTACTCGTCCCCGCCCACAGCGGAGGAAAACGCCGAAGAGAAAGAAACGAACGCGGAGGAACCCGCGGAACCGGACGTCGCCGAGACGACCGTCACCGAGGCCGACGCCAACTGGGCGGGCGAGCTCGCCGCGGACGACTGAGTTTTCTATCCGGCGATAGCCGAGTTTCCGACGCCCCGGTAGCGACCGCTCTTTCGCTCCGTTCAAATCCCTGGCCCGCGAAGCGGCCCACATGCACTTCGACCAGCGAACGCAGTCGGCACTCCGGGAGGTCGGCTTGGACGCGGACGACCTGCAGGCCGCCTCGGAGGCCGTCGTCGAGGCCACCGAGGAGACCGCCGCCGACCTCGTCGACTTCTTCGAGGAGCGCGACGCCGTCTACTCCGACATGGACATGGCCCACTCGGCCAGCGACTACCCCGAGCACTCCGTCGACTACCTCGACCTGACGACCCACGCCGACGAGATGCGCGGGTGGCTCCGCTTCGACACGTGGGGCGCGTACGTCGAGGACGGGCGCGTGCTGGACGACGACCTCGTCGAACTGACGCTCGGCCCGACGATCCACGACCGGGTGCTGTTCGCCGACGCCCGCGAGCGACTGGAATGACGAGCGTTCGCGTCCGCGGCATCTACACGACCGCGCTCACCGAGCGACTGCGCGAGGCGTTCGACGTGGTGCAGGCGTCGCCGCCCATCCGCCGGCGATTCGACGCCGAGTTCGACGCCGCGCCGGCGGACGTCCGCGTCGACACCACCGACGACCGGCAGGGCGTCGCCGTCTCGGGCGACCCCGACGCCGTCGAGCGCGTGGCTGGGGACCTCGCGGACGTCGGACGCGACGCGTTCGTCTGGGACGACGACGCGGCGCTCGGCGCGGTGTTCAACGGCCGCGTGACGGAGACGCTCGGCAGCGGCGCGGTCGTCGACCTGAACGGCGAGCGCGAGGGCTTTCTCCCCTTCCGCGCCGTCGACGGCTACGTCGACGACGGCAACCGCGTCCGCGTGCAGGTGCGCGAGCCGAAACCGCCGTGGAGCGACGACCGGCCCCTGCTCGGCGCGGGTCTGGCGGTGCCGGGCGGCCTCGTCGACCTCTCGCGGGACCGCGACGGTGTCTCCGCCGACGCGCCGGACGAGCGCGCGACCGAACTCGTCCGATCGACGGAGATACTGCCCGCCGACGCGCCCGAGGACTGGGGCGTCCGCTGGCAGCGCGCGGCCGTCGACGCCGAGATGGGGGCGCTCGGCGACGCGCTGGACGCCGCGGCCGACCGCGCGACCGCCCTGGAAGACGATCTGGGCGACGCGCCCGATCCCGGCGACGACGCGCCGACCCGCATCGCCGCGCCCTACGCCACGACGTGGTGCTGGTTCGGCCGCGAGTGCCGGTTCGCGCTGGACGAGGCCCGCCGCGCCGTCGAGACGACGATGCCGGGCCACCACCGCGCGAAGGCGGCCCACCGCTCGGCCAGTTCCGCCGTCGACTTCGTGGAGGCAGTCGTGGAGGACGGCGACCTCGACGGGCGCGAGTTCCCCTTCGAGGCCGTGACCGAACAGTACGGACCGCTGGAGGGCGACGAGGTGGCGATCGTCCACGGGAAACCGGACGGGCGGTGCTACGCGCTCGGCACTGGCGACGTGACCGACTACGACCCCGACGGGAAGATCACGGTCCGGCGGACGATGCGGGGCAGCGGCACGTACGACGCGCTCGGAACGGAACGCGAGCGCGGCGACGCCGCCATCACCAAACTGACCGAGGGTCGGTGGTGGTACCCCACGGTCTACCGCGGCGAAGACGGCGAGCGCAAGGGGACCTACGTCAACGTCTGCACGCCGGTCGAGATATTCCCGGACGGCGTCCGGTACGTCGACCTGCACGTCGACGTCATCAAGCGCCCGGACGGGAGCGTCGAGGTGGTGGACCTGGACGAACTCGACGCGGCCGTCGAGGCCGGCAACGTCTCCGAGGCACTCGCTGAAAAGGCGAGAAGCGTCGCGAAAGCGGTCGAGAAGGCGCTATAGCGGGGCGCGGTCCGGACCCTACAGATGGTCCTTGCCGGGGTTCGACGAGCCCCAGTCGCCGCGGCCGCCCTCGGTGCGGTCGATCCCCATGATGCTCTCGGCCTGGTCGACGCCGAGGTTCTCGCCGCCCTCTGGGACGCGGACCGTGACCTCCTCGATCTCCGGCCACTTGAGCAGGTCCGCCTCGATGTTGCCGGCGGTGACCTCGCTCACGTCGCAGCCCGAGCAGCCGCCGCCGAGCTCGACGACGACCTCGCCGTCCTCGGGGTCGGCCTTCCGCACCGAACTCGTGCCGCCGTGCATCTGGATGATCGGCATCTGCTTCACCAGCCACGTCTCGACGCGCTCGGCGAGCGGCTCCTCGGAGTCGGGGTCCTGGGGTGAACCGATGGTCATTGGGGAGGGCTAGGGACTCCAGCTACGGAAGTGTTCGGGTTCGGCCGGGAGACCCGCGTTATCGTTCGTTATCGTTCCGCAGGTAGCGGAGCGCGCCGAGGCCGGCACCGGCGAGCGCCGCGCCGATACCGAAGCCCGGCATCTCGACGCCGCCGCTCCCGTCGTCGTTCCCGTCGCTGTCGTTCCCGTCGCTACCGTTCCCGTCGCTCTGCTGCGTGGTCTCGTCGCTGCCGCCGTCGGAACCGCCCTCGTCGCCGTCCGCCCCGCCGCCCCACTCGTCGGGGAAGGTGTACAGGCCGGACTCGAAGCCCTCGGCGCGGGGGTAGGTCGTCCCCACGAAGAACTCGCCGGCGACGCCGACCTGGGCCGTCCAGAAGCTCGCCGTCTCGCGGTCCTCCCAGGCGGCGAGCTCCTCGGGGTTCGCGGGATCGCTCACGTCGTGGACCCGGACTCCGCCGTCGTACCAGGACGTGTAGAGAACGTCGCCGGACAGGTCGAAGTTGTGGGAGGTCGTCCACGTCCCGCCGCTCACGTTCGGGTTCTCGGCCTCTGGCGGGTCGATCCGGCCCACCTGCTCGGCCGCCGTCGGGTCGGAGACGTCCCAGATGTCGATCCCGCCGGGGCCGCCCTCCACGTCGTAGCCCGAGAAGTTCCACGCCTCGGCGCCGACGAACAGGGTCGATCCGTCCTCCGACGGCCGGACGTAGTGGGCGTTGCCCGGCGGCTGGTACCCCTCGCCGTACACCTCCGCCTGCCCCTCGAACTCGGCGAGCTCCGCCGGGTCGCGGCCGCCGACGCGGGCGACGAACTCCGGCGACGCGGGGTCCGAGACGTCGAGTATCACCGTCCCGGCGTCCCACTGGGCGAGGTACGCGGTGTCGTCCTGCACCCACAGGTCGTGGTGGCTGCGGAGGAAGCCGTTGACCTGCCCCCACTGCTCGTCGTGCTGCGGGAGCGACCACCGGCCGATCTCCTCGGGGTTGTCGCCGCTCACGTCCGCGACGACGAGCGCTTCCTCCTGGAAGTCGGTCCCGGTCGCGTAGAGCGTGTCGCCGTCGAGGCAGCAGTTGTGAACGCCGGTCTCCGTCTCGAAGAAGCCCCGCTGCTCGGGGCTGGCCGGGTCGCTCACGTCGTAGATCAGGACGCCCGACAGCTCCCGATCGGCGTTTTCCGAGGTGACCGGGTAGGCCGGCCCCGCGACGGCGAGCGTGTCGCCGGAGACCTTCACGTCCTGGATGTTCGGGAGTGGCCCGTTCTCGCGGTCGGGGAGGAGTTCTCGCTCCTCCGCGAGCACCTGCGGGTCCTCCGGGGAGGAGACGTCGACCGTGGCGAACCCGGAGTCCGCGGCGACGAACGCGGCCGACCCGTCGTCGTTCACGACCGCTTCCATCGAGCGTTCGACGTCGATACTCGCGTATGGTTGGAGGCTACGGGAAACTGGACCGTTCAGGGCGGCAGCGTCGCCGACGGCCGACAGCGCGACAGCGCCGGCCCCGGCGCGCAGCACGTCTCTTCGACGCATGTGTTACCCGACGGAGATCGGTCTCATAAATCCACGGGGTTTCGACGTGACAATAAACGAGGCGGCGTCAGTCCCGCCCGTATCGACGCAGGCCGAGGCCGAGGCCCGCGAGCGCAGCGCCGACGCCGAACCCGGGCATCCCGCCGCCGTCGCTGTCGCCGTCCCCGTCGCTGCCGCCGCCCCCGTCGCTCCCGTTACCGTCCTCGGGGGCGGCGGTCGTCGCGTCGGTCTCGGTCGCGGCGGTCGTCCCGCTCGACGACGCCTCGGTCAGCGACGGACGGTCCGCCTGCTCGCCCGATTCGTCGGGGAACGTGAACACGCCCGCCTGGTCCGTCTCGCGCAGGGAAGGGCCGAGGCTGCTGGCGACGAAGAATTCGCCTGCGACGCCCCGACAGGCGGTCCAGAAGCTCGTCTCGTCGGGCCGCAGCCACCAGGCGAGCTCCTCGGGGTTCGCGGGATCGCTCACGTCGTACAGCTTCACGCCGGCGTTGTACCAGGAGGCGTAGAGCCGGTCGCCGGCGAAGTCGAAGTTGTGCGAGGTCGTCCACGTGTCGCCGCCGTAGGAGTTCGTCGCCGCCGGCTCCGGGTCGATGGTGGAGACCCGCTCGGGCGAGGCGGGGTCAGACAGGTCCCAGAGGTGGATGCCGCTGGGGCCGCCGGAGCCGCTGTCGCCGACGTCCCAGGACTCCCCGCCGACGGCGACCACGCTCCCGTCGTCGGACGGCTGGACGTAGTGGGCGTTGCCCGGCGGCTCCATGCCGGCGGCCCGCGGCGAGGATTCGAGCAGGTCCTCCAACGAGTAGTCGCCGAAGCGCGTGACGTAGCCCGGGTCCGCCGGGTCGGAGACGTCGAGGATCCACGTTCCGGCGTCCCAGTAGACCAGGTACGCCCGGTCGTCCTGCACGTAGAGGTCGTGGAGCGTCCGTCGGCCGGCCGGGACCTTGCCCCACGCCTCGTCGCGCGAGAGCGGCGACCAGCGGGCGACCTCCGACCGCGACTCGACGTCGACGACGACCACCGGGTTCCCCCGGCCGTCGTTGCCGGTCAGGTAGGCGTAGCCATCGCGGAGAAAGCAGTTGTGGATGGCGAAGTCGGTCGGGTAGAACCCGTCGACGGCGGGGTCGCTCGGATCGCTCACGTCGACGGCGAAGAAGCCGCTCGTTCCCCGGCCGGTGCCGTTCGCTGGCCCGGCAACGATCAGGCGGTCGCCGTCCTGCTTCACGTCGTAGATCTGCCGGAGCGGGTCCGTCTCCCCCTCCGGGACGAGGTTCCGCTCGACCGCCATCGGCTCCGGCGACGAGGGCGTCGAGAGGTCGACGGTCGCGTACCCGTCGGTCAGCGCGACGTAGGCCGTCCGCCCGTCGTCGCTTACGACGAGTTCCTTCGCGCCCGGGAGTTCCGCGGACCCGAGCGGCGCGTACCCGTCCTCCTGCGCCGCCGTGACGCGGCCGACGGTGGGGAGGGCCAGCGCCGCGCCGCTCGCTTTGAGCACGTCTCGACGGAGGGCCGAACTGCGGGGAGCGTCCATGTTTCTCCCGATGGACTTGTTGAAAATAAACCGTTTGGTCGGTGACGAGAGCGGTGGCACCTCACCGACGCATTCGCGACCGATCGCCCGTCCCGCCTGCGACGCGACAGGCGCAGCCGCTCACCGACGCATTCGCGACCGATCGCCCGTCCCGCCGGTCAACGCGCTCGCGACCGCCCCCTGAAGCACGACGTCGTCGCCCAGGTTCGTCAGCTGGACGTCGGGGACGTTGTTGAAGACGGTGTCCTGGATGCGCTCGCGGATCGGGTCGACGACGAGCTCCTCGTTGTTCAGCGCGACGGCCCCGCCGATGTAGATGACGATGGGGGCGTACGCCTGGACGAGGTTCGTGACGCCGACCGTGTTCCAGTGGGCGAGCTGGTCGACGACGTGGTCGGCGAACTCGTCCGCGCCGGCGTGCTCGAACACGTCGACGGCGGAGAACTCCGGATCCTCGAAGTCGAGCGCGGTGTCGACGTCGCCCGCGTCCTCGTACAGCATCTCGGCGTACTCCGGGATGTTGTTCCCCGAGCAGTACGCCTCCCAGTGGCCGTCGTGGCCGCACCCGCAGGTGCGCCGGCCCCGCGGGTCGACGATCATGTGGCCGACCTCGCCGGCGTTGCCGTCCCAGCCCGAGAGGACGTTGCCGTCGACGGCGACGCCCGCGCCGATGCCGCTGGAGATGGTGACGTACGCCATGTCGTCGGGGTTGCGGTCGCTGTGGAACCGCTCGCCGATGACGCCGGCGATGGTGTCGTTGTGGAGGAACACCTCGTCGCCGTCGATCAGGTTGCCCACCGGCCCGGTGAGCGGGATGCGCTCGACGCTGTCCGGGAGGTTCGCCGGCCCGTCGATCGCCCCTTCGGCGAGGTCGAGCGGCCCGATCGAACCGATCCCCGCAGCGCGGATGCTCGTGGGATCGACGCCGGCCGTCGCACACGCCTCGCGGAGCGACGAGAGGACGGCCTCCGTGACCGCGATCCCCGTCGGCCCGCGTGGCGTGCTCCGTCGGTGCGTTCCGAGGATCGTTCCCTCGTCGTCGGCGACGGCCGCTCGGATGTTCGTCGCGCCCAGGTCGACGCCCGCGTAGTTGGCCATTCTGGTGAAGGAACGAACGCGCCGCCACTTAATTGCACAGATTCACTCGCGGGCGAGTTAAGTTCCATCACCGAACCGCGAAAACTACACTCCGTCGATATCCTCGCTGTCGTGCGGCAGTTGCGGGACGAGCCACCGGACGAACGCGTCCTGACTGCGCGACTGCACCCAGACGGTGCCGGGCCCCTCGAACTCGCAGACTAGTCCCTCGCCGCTGAACAGCGTCGACTTCAGGCCGCCGACCCGCCGAACGCCGAACGAGACGTTCTCCTCGAAGGCGACGACGTGGCCGGTGTCGACGACGTACTCCTCGCCGATCGACAGCGACACCGGCTCGACGGCCCCGTAGCTCGACAGGAAGGCGTCGCCGGAGCCCGAGAGCGACAGCAGGAACAGGCCCTCGCCGCCGAAGAAGGCCCGCGACCCCCCGAACTTCGCGTCCAGGTCCATCGCCGGGTCCGCCGCGAGGTACGAGCCCGACTGGACGTACAGCGTCTCGTCGCGGAGTTCCCGGTGGACGATATCGCCGGGCAGCGGCGGGGCAAGCGTCACCGAGGTCCGCTCGGACGCGGTGAACGTGTTCCGGAAGAAGGACTCGCCGCCGAGCACGGAGCGCTTGACGGACTGGAGGAGACTTCCGCTGCCCCGGTCCGTAGTCACCTCGACGCCCGCGCCGTGCGACACCATCGCCCCCGCTTCGGCGACGACTGACTCGTCCCGGTCGAGCGAGACGTCGAGGAGCGCGAACGACGGCCTGTGGCGGATATCGTGGTCCATGATGCACCGACGTCACCGGCGAGCTTAACTGTGGACGGCGGATTGGCGCGCTGACCGCGGACCGGTCACCGGACGACGGCGCGGATCGCGAACGCTCACCGGGCCCCGGCGGCTAACTGTCCCGCGGTCGTACTACCGCCTATGGGAGACGACGCCCCCGACTCCGACGACGTCAGCGAGGCTGAAGCGGCGGCGCTCCACGAGGTCGAGCTCGCGCTGGAGTGGCTCCGCCGGGCGCACGGCAAGTTCGTCGAGTTGCACCACACGACGGGTCACGCGCTGGACCACCTCGACGACGCGGAGTCGGCGCTCCGGGAGCAGGGCTACGAGGAGTTCGCCGACGAGATCCGCGACGAACACCTGCCCCGCGGCGTGTTCGAGGACCGCTGGACGTACGACCTGCTGGAGGAGTACGAGGACGACTTCCTCTCGCCGTACGAGGCGTTCGAGGCCGAGGTCCGCGAGGAGATAGCCGACGGCGTCCGCCACGTCAAGGAGCGTCGTCAGGAATCCGAGTGGAAGGACCGCGCCCGTCGCTAGGCCTCGTCGCGGACGAACGTGACCGGACACGGCGAGGAGAGCATCACTTCCTGCGCGACGCTCCCGAAGACGGCCTTGCCGGTCGGCGAGCGGCGGCGACCGCCGACGACGACGCGGTCGGCGTTGACCTCCTTCGCCAGGTTCACGATCGTCTCGCCGTGCTCGCCGACAGCGCCGCGCGTCTCGTACTGAACGGCCGCGCCGTCCAGCAGTTTCCCGATCTCCCGGATCGTCGCGTGGCGGTTGGTGACCTCGTCGACCGTCACCTCGCTCGCCGTCCGGTCGAAGTCCAGTTGGTCGAGCACCGTGTCGTACTCGTCCTGGGTGAACACGTGCGCCAGGACGACCTTCGCGCCGGTCGGGCCGGCGACGTCGATGACCGCGTTCGCCAGCCGCTCCGCTCTGTCTTCGTCTTTCGCTCCTACTGCGAGGAGAATCGTCTCGATGGCCATACACTCGCTACTCAAGCCGTCGACAAAAACGTACTGCCGGTTGACTCGGACGACAGTTAATTTCCTCTCGGTCATGTCGAAGGAATCCCTCGACGCCGTCCCGTAGGGACGAACGGTTAGCGGGTAGTGGCCGGCGGTCGCCGACCGGGGTCTCTTTGAGCGTGGTTCGCGTACGGCCGGTATGCTCGACCCGGACCTCTCCGACCGCGTCGTCCTCGTGACCGGCAGCGCGAAAGGCGTCGGCAGGGAACTGCTCTACGCGGCCGCCGAGCGGGGCGCGAGCGTCGCCGTCCACTACCGCACCAGCGAGGACGCGGCCGAGGAGGTCGCCGCGACGGCCCTGGACCGCGGCGCGCCGGCGGTCACGACCGCACAGGGCGACGTGACCGATCCCGACGGCGTGGACCGGATCTTCGACGCCGTGGAGTCCGACCTCGGGACGGTCGACGCGCTGGTCAACAACGTGGGCGCGTTCGCCCCCGTCCACTGGGAGGAGATGGACTTCGAGACGTGGAACACCGTGCTGGAGACGAACCTCAACGGCACGTACCTCTGCTCGAAGCGCGCGCTCCCCGCGATGCGCGATCAGGGGTGGGGCCGCATCGTCAACGTCGGCTACGCCAGCAGCGAGAAGGGCCTCGTCTCGCCGAAGAACGCGCCGTACTTCATCGCGAAGGCGGGCGTGCTGATGTTCACGCGGATGCTCGCCAACGACACGCAGGACGACGGGATCACCGTCAACGCCGTCTCGCCGTACGTCGTGGAGAACTCCGACGAGTTCCCCGACGACCTCCCCCGCGGCCGCCCCGCCGCGTTCGAGGACGTCGCGCAGGCCGCCCTCTTCTTCCTCGACGAGGACAGCGGCTATGTCAGCGGCGAGAACGTGGAGGTCGACGGCGGGTGGCTGCCGGAGACGGTGTAGATCGCTGTTTCGCCGGCCTGGGTACGGTCGGGCCACGCGCGACCCGACGCGAAAACGGTCGGTTAGTTGCCCTGGATCGCGTCGATGACCATCGCGGCCGCGATCACGGGTTCCTTCGGGACCGTGCTGGCGTCGTCGATGGTGATCTCGTACCGGTCGCGCAGCGAGAACTGCCCCGAGATGTTGCCGACGTGGTTGCCGTCGAGGTCCGTGATCTCGTACTTGTGAGGGATCCAGCCGCCGAACGGGACGTAGTGGCGGGCCAGCGTCACGAGCGCGCCGCGGGAGTTGATCTCCGCGATCTTCGCCTCGGTTCTGGCGTCCCGGATCTTCCAGGTGTCCTGGAACAGGGAGTAGTCGTTGTCGAGGATGACCAGGTCCTCGCCGGTCCGGGCGTCGGAGAGGACGTAGTTGCCCGCGACGTCGATGATCCCGCCGGCCTTCACGGTGAACACCTCGTCGCCGTTCGCGCCGGTGAAGGGGAACTCCTCTTTCATCTTCAGCATCTTCTGTTTCCCCTTGAGGACGGTGTTGCCCGCCGCGTCGAGCGCCTTGTACTTGTTCCGGACCAGCGACTGCTCGACGACGTACCTGTCGTCGGAGAGATCGATGCCGGAGATGTCGTAATCGCGAGCGTCGCTCATGGGGTATCCCTCAGGTCGTCGACGCATGAAACTTTCTATATTGTGTCCCTTCTATTGTTCTGATAAACGCCGTAAACGGGCCCGAACCGACAGGGTTTCACCCTCCCCGTCCCTGAACGCGGATAGATGAGTAAGGATTACATCGAGGTGCGAGGGGCCGAGGAGAACAACCTCAAGGACCTCGACATCGAAATCCCCCGCGAGAAGTTCAACGTCGTCACCGGCCTGTCTGGGTCGGGGAAGTCCTCCCTGGCCTTCGAGACGATCTACGCCGAGGGACAGCGCCGCTACATCGAGTCGCTGTCCGCCTACGCCCGGAACTTCCTCGGGCAGATGGACAAGCCGCAGGTGGAGACGGTCGAGGGGCTCTCGCCCGCCATCTCCATCGACCAGAAGAACGCCGCGAACAACCCCCGATCGACCGTCGGCACGGTCACCGAACTCCACGACTACCTCCGCCTGCTGTACGCCCGCGTCGGCACGCCGCACTGTCCCGAGTGCGGCCGCGAGGTCGGCGAGCAGAGCGCCCAGCAGATGGTGACCCGCCTGCTCGAACTCCCAGAGGGGACGCGCGCGAAGCTCGCCGCGCCGGTCGTCCGCGACCAGAAGGGCGCGTTCGAGGACCGGTTCGACGAACTCGTGAGCGAGGGGTACAGCCGCGTCGAGGTCGACGGCGAGTCCTACGACCTGACGATGGACCGCCCTGACCTGGACGAGAACTACGACCACACGATCGACGTCGTCGTCGACCGCGTGAAGGTCTCCCCCGAGGCGCGCTCCCGCATCGCGGACAGCGTCGAGACCGCGCTAGAGGAGGCCGACGGAGTCCTGAAGGTCATCCTGCCCGACCCGCCCGAAGACACCGAACTCGGCGGGACCAAAGCCCGGTCGACGGGCGACCTCGCCGGCGACGAGGACGACCGCCTCGTCGTCGAGTTCTCCGAGGACCTGGCCTGCACGCACTGCGGCATCGACCTCCCCGAGATCGAGACGCGCTCGTTCTCGTTCAACAGCCCGCACGGGGCCTGCCCCGAGTGCGAGGGGATCGGCGAGACGAAGGAGGTCTCCGAGGACCTCGTCGTCCAGGACACCTCAAAGCCGCTGAAGGACGTGTTCGAGGCCTGGAGCTACAACCGCTCGTACTACCGCACCCGGATCGACGCCGTCGCGGACCACTTCGGCGTCAGCGTGACCACGCCGTTCGAGGAGCTAGACGAGGACGTGCAACAGGCGTTCCTCTACGGCACCAGCGACGAGGTGCTGTTCAAGCGCCAGACGAGCAACGGTACGCGGCGCAAGACCAAGCGCTTCGAGGGCGTCATCCCGAACCTCGAACGCCGCCACGTCGAGACGGACAGCGACAGCACGCGCGACCACATCGAGGACTACATGACCGTCACGGAGTGCCCTGCCTGCGAGGGCACCCGCCTCAAGCCCGCCTCCCGGGCCGTCCTCGTCGACGGGACCTCGATCACGGAGGTCAACCAGATGAGCATCGGCGACGCCCTCGACCACTTCGAGGGGATGGAGGAGGGCATGTCCGACCGCGACCTGACCATCGCCGAGGAGATCCTCAAGGAGATCCGCGCCCGGCTCGGCTTCATGACCGAGGTCGGGCTGGAGTACCTGACGCTGAACCGCGAGGCCGCCACGCTGTCCGGCGGCGAGAGCCAGCGCATCCGCCTCGCGACCCAGATCGGGTCGGGGCTCGTCGGCGTCCTCTACGTGCTCGACGAGCCCTCGATCGGCCTGCACCAGCGCGACAACGACCGCCTGCTGAACACCCTGGAGGAGCTTCGCGACCTCGGTAACACCCTGCTCGTCGTCGAGCACGACGAGGAGACGATGCGTCGCGCCGACAACGTCGTCGACATGGGCCCCGGCCCCGGCAAGCGCGGCGGCGAGGTCGTCGCGCAGGGCACCACCGACGAGATCATGGAGTGCGATGGCTCCATCACCGGCGACTACCTCGCCGGTCGCAAGCAGATCCCCGTGCCCGAGAACCGACGCGAGTCCCAGGGGACGCTCACCATCCGCGGTGCGCGCCAGCACAACCTCCGGGACCTCGACGTCGACATTCCGGTCGGCTGTTTCACCGCCATCACCGGCGTCTCCGGCTCCGGCAAGTCGACGCTGATGCACGAGATCCTCTACAAGGGCCTCGCTCGGGAGATGAACGACAACACCAGCGTCGACCCCGGCGACTACGACGCCATCGAGGGGATCGACGAGATAGAGACGGTGCGGCTCATCGACCAGAGCCCGATCGGCCGCACGCCGCGGTCGAACCCGGCGACGTACACGAACGTCTTCGACTACATCCGCGAGCTGTTCGCGGAGACGAAACTCGCCAAGCAGCGCGGTTACGAGAAGGGTCGCTTCTCGTTCAACGTGAAAGGCGGCCGCTGCGAGGAGTGCGGCGGGCAGGGCACCGTCAAGATCGAGATGAACTTCCTCTCGGACGTGTACGTCCCCTGCGAGGAGTGCGACGGCGCGCGCTACAACGACGAGACCCTCGACGTGACGTACAAGGGCAAGACCATCGCGGACGTACTGGAGATGAGCGTCGAGGAGGCGTACGACTTCTTCGAGGCCGACACCCGCCTCTCGCGGCGGCTCCAGCTCCTGAAGGACGTCGGGCTCGACTACATGAAACTCGGTCAGCCCTCGACGACGCTGTCCGGCGGCGAGGCCCAGCGCATCAAGCTCGCCGAGGAACTCGGCAAGAAACAGACCGGCGACACGCTGTACCTGCTCGACGAGCCGACCACTGGCCTGCACTCCGCCGACGAGCGGAAGCTCATCGACGTGCTCCAGCGCCTCGTCGACAACGGCAACACGGTCGTCGTGGTCGAACACGAGCTCGACCTCGTGAAGAACGCCGACAACATCGTCGACCTCGGTCCCGAGGGCGGCGAGAACGGCGGCGACGTCGTCGCCACCGGGACGCCCGAGGAAGTGGCCCGGAACGACGACTCCCACACCGGGCGCTACCTCCGGGACCTGCTGCCCGACGTCGACCTCGAAGGGCCGCGCGGAGAGCGGAAACAGCCCGTCAAAGCCGCCAGCGACGACTGACCGCAGTCTCGCTCGGACAGAGCGACGACTGAGACGTTCCGGATCCAAACGTCGCTTTTCTTACCGTATCCCAGTTCAGGATACACCTTTCCCCGAGTCGCCCGTAGGATCGGGTATGACGACTGCCTATGCGGCGATGCGAGACGCGCTCGTGGTCGCCGACCGCGAGGGCGCGGACTGGTCCTACGACCACCGCCTCGACGGCCGCTCCCTGGAGTGCGTCGCGGCCTCGTCCGACCGGTCGGAACGGGCGTTCGTCGGAACGTTCGAATCCGGCCTCCAGCGGACGACCGACGGGGGCGAGACGTTCGAGCGCATCGGCGCGGCGTCCATCGAGCAGGACGCCGTGCTGTCGGTCGCCGTCTCGCCGCACGACCCCGACGTGGTGTACGCCGGCACGGAACCGTCGCGGCTGTACCGATCGACGGACAGCGGCGACACGTGGACGCAGGTCGGCGGGCTGACCGACCTGCCGTCGGCGGACGAGTGGTCGTTCCCGCCGCGGCCGGACACGCACCACGTCCGGTGGATCGAACCGGACCCGCACGACCCCGATCGGCTGTACGTCGGCATCGAGGCCGGCGCGCTGCTACTGACCGAGGACGGCGGCGACACGTGGCGCGAGCGCCCGCCGGGATCGCGCCGGGACAACCACACGCTGACCACCCACCCCGACGCGCCGGACCGCGCGTGGAGCGCGGCGGGTGACGGCTACGCCGAGACGCGCGACGGCGGCGAGACGTGGGAGCGTCCGGAGGACGGTCTCGATCACCGCTACTGCTGGAGCCTCGCCGTGGATCCCGCGGACCCGGACACCGTGCTCATGTCCGCCGCGAGCGGGGCGTACTCGGCGCACGACGCGGACCGCGCGGAGTCGTACCTCTACCGTAAGCGTGGCGGGGAGAGCGAGAGCGAAAGCGAGTGGTTCCGGTTGACGAACTTCCCCGCCGACGAGGGCGTCGTTCGTGCGGTGCTCGCGGTCGGTAACGAGGCCGGTGAGTGCTACGCGGCGACGAATCGAGGGCTGTTCCGCACCGCGGACGCCGGCGACCACTGGGAGCGCGTCCCGGTTCCGTGGGAACGGTTCGAGGAGCACACGTGCCAGGGGCTGGCGGTCGTGTAGGCCGGGAGCGCCGGTCCCGACCGCGAGATATTTGACCGCCGACACTGTACCCACGGCCGATGTACGACTTCGCCGTCGTCGGTGCCGGCCCCGCCGGCTCGCGGTTCGCCCGCCGCGCCGCCGAGGAGGGGTACGACGTGCTCGCGCTCGAACAGGGCGAGGTGGGTGACCCGCTCGCCTGCTCCGGTCACGTCAGCACGGACGTCTGGGAGTACGCGGGCCCGGACGCCCGGGCCGACCTCCTCCAGAACGAGATCCTCGGCGCGCGCTTCCACGTCGGCGGGCCGGGGAGCGGCGCCTATCCCTTCTACAAACGCGAGGTCGTGTCGAACGTCATCGACCGCGTCGGGCTCGACCGACACCTCGCCGACCTCGCCCGCGACGCTGGCGCGGACCTGCGCGAGCACCACACCGTCACCGCTGTCGACGAGTACCACGACCGCGTCGAGGTGACGGCACGGGGACCCGACGGCACCGAGACGTTCGAAGCACGGATGGTCGCGGGCTGCGACGGTCCGCGGTCGCGCGTGCGGGACGAACTCGGTTTGCCCGAGCCGGGCGAACTCCTCCACGGCGTGCTCGGGTTCGACGCGGACGCCGACGCGGAGAACTTCGTCGACGTCCACCTGACCGCGCCGCGGTTTTTCGCGTGGCGCATCCCGCGGGGCGACGCGGGCGTGGAGTACGGCCTCGCCGCGCCGCCGGGCGACGACGTCGGGCGGCGCTTCGAGGATCTGGTCGACGCGTACGGCGTCGACTGTCACCGCCGCTGCTCGGGCGCGATCCCGATCGGCCCGCCGGAGCGCGTCACCAGCACGCGCGGGTTCCTGCTGGGCGACGCCGCGGCGCAGACGAAGCCGTTCACCGGCGGGGGGATCCTCTACGGGATGACCAGCGCGGACCACGCGGTCGAGGCGATCGACCCCGACAGCCCGGGGAGCCTGCAGGGGTACGAGCGCGCGTGGCGCGGCGACCTCTCGCAGGAGATCCGACTCGGCCACTGGCTCCGCCGAGCGTACTCCCTGCCGGAACCCGTCCAGCGCGCGGGACTGCGGGCGCTCTCCGGCGAGATCGGGGTCCACATGGACCGGCCGACGTCGATGTTCTCGCGAGAGCACCTGCGGAAGGTCTTCTCGTAGCGAACAGGCGACGCGGGGGCGAACGCGGCGCAGGGCGGGGCGTCGCGCACCCGCGGGCCGCCCTGCGGTCGTGGTCAGGTCACGGCGGCGATGGCCGCGGACTCGGTGAAAAAGGTGCGGACGAAACGGATCCTTATTGGTACGTCGGCAGTCGCGCGGAGTCGTCGCTCCCGTCCACGAACGGCAGCGCCGTGCGCTGCGCCGGGACTTCCTCCCCGCCGACGCGGACGGTGAGGCCCCCTTCTGGCGCGTCGAAGTCGGCGACGGCCAGCGCGATCGGAGCGTCGAGCATCGGGCTCTCGGCGGCGCGGGTCACCTCGCCGACCGCCTCGTCGCCAGCGAAGACGGCGGCGCCGCCGTCGGGCAGGCGCTCGGGGCGGAGGCCGACGACGCGCTTGCTCGGCCGGCCGCGGTTCTCGACGCGGGAGACGACCTCCTGCCCGACGTAACAGCCCTTGTCGAAGTCGAGCGCGTTCCGGAGGCCGACGACGTTCGGGATGTTCCCTTCCAGTTCCGTCTCGAACAGCGGCGTGCCGGCTTCGAGCGTGAGCGCCTCCCACGTCTGGAGGCCGAAGGGCGCGGCGTTCAGGCCGTGGTTCTCCAGCGTGTCGAAGACGTCCGCCGCGTCGTCTGCGGCACAGATGACCTCGTACCCCTCCTCGCCCGCGAGCGCGTCCGTGCGGACGACCGTGACGCCCTCGTCGCCCATGGACCCGCGGACGAACGTGAGCCGCCCGTCCGGCGACGCCGCGCCGTTGAGCACGCTCGCTATCTTCTCGGTCGCCTTGGGGCCGTGGACGCCGAAGACGGCGAACTCGTCGGTGGCGACGCTCACCTCGACGTCCTCGATGAAGATCTTCTCCGACCACTCCTCCGCCAGCGGACCGGCCCGGCCGGGCGGCGTGAAAAGCAGGAGGCGGTCGTTCGCGTTGTAGACGTACATGTCCGTCTCGATGCCGCCCTGCGGGTCGAGCAGGAGCGCGTAGACGCCCTCGCCGTCCTCGTCGGGGACGCGGTTCGAGACGGCGTTGTCGACGTAGTCGACGCGGTCGTCCCCGGTGACGACGACGACGCCGTAGTGCATCTCGGTGAGGCCCACGACCTTCCGGACGGCCCGGTGGGCCCGGTCGGGGCGGCCGTACTCCAGAGCGACCCGCCGCCCGCCGCGCTCGTCGAACGTCGCGCCGTGGTCCTCGTGGACCGACTCGATGACCGTCATACTCGTGTGATGGCGTCAGCGGCGGAAAAACCTCCCTATCCCGGGGGCGCGAACGGCGAGTCGGGCCTCGGTCAGAACGGCAGGCGGTCGCGGACCCGGTCGAGGATGCTCTCGTCCGGGTCCTGCGGTTCGCCGGGGTCGGGGACGACGCTGTCGTCGGGCTTGATCACCGTCCGGTCGCCGTTCTCCTCGACGGTGATGAGCCCGTCGTCTTTCAGCGTCGCCAGCGCCCCCTCCAGGTCGTCGATGTCCGCCTCGACGTGGGACCTGATCTCGAAGACCGTCATCCCCTCGTCGCTCCGGTCGACGAGGGCGTCGAGTACCGAGACCTCCACCGAGTCCCGGTCACGGTACTCCCGCTTTGCTCTCATGGGCCATAGTTCGCGTGGGTGGGATTTACCATTAACCCCTGGTTCGGGTAAGCAGTAGCCTTTTGAGTCCCGGTTGGATAGGGAGTCACAATGGCTATCAGGTGTTCGTTGCTCGGGCACGACTTCGGCGACCCCGAGGTCGAGCGCGAGCGCGAGGAGGACGGAAACGAGGTGGTCGAGACGGTCCGCGAGGTGGAGACGTGCGGCCGCTGCGGGAAGACGAAGCTCATCAGCGAGAACAAGAACGTCACGACGCTCGGCGCGGTCGACGACCGCGACGGCCCGTCGGTCGACGAGGCGTTCGGGTCCGGCGGCCCGTCTGCCGACGCCGGTGAGAGCGCCGACCCGGCGAGCCCCGATCCCGCGAACGCTGGCGCGGACGACGCCGGTGCGGCGTCGGAGGACGCCGGTGCGGCGATCGACGACGCCGAGGAGATCGACCCCGACGCGACCGACGCGGAGATCATCGACGAGACCGCGGACGTGGAGTCCCCCGCCGCCGAGGAGGCCCGGACGGACACCGCCGAGGACGTCGTCACCGACGCCGAGGGCGAGCCGGACCCCGTGGAGGACGACGCGGTCATCCTCGACGACGAGGACGCGGAGCCCGACCGGGACCGCCAGCACGGCGAGTGGCCGGACGCCGAGGACACCGGCGGCCGAGACGACGCCGCCCCGGAGCCGTCGGCCTGGCCCGAGCAGGAGGGCGAGGACGAGGGGTACGACGCGCGGCTGGACGACGAGGAGGCCGACGTGGAGTTCGGGGGCGGGTTGACCCCGGAGCCCGCAGACGTCGACGTCGAGGGCGACGAGACGGTCGGCGGGGAGCCCGTCGAAGACACCGGCATCACCAGCGCGAGCGCGGCGCCTTCGCCGGACGCGCCGGCGGACACGGAGAGCGTCGCCACGGAGTTTTTCTGCCCCGAGTGCGGCTACGCGGCGGCGGCGGACCGGTCCTCGCTGCGCGCCGGCGACATCTGCCCCGAGTGCCAGCACGGATACATAACCGAACGGGAGCGGTAACGCGAAAAGGGTAAACCTCCCCCTGTTCATCTCATCACGCATGAAGGAGTACAAGATGCGTCGCGGCGAATACCTCGAAGAACGGATCCCGGACATGGAAGCCACCGTCGAGGAGTACTTCGGCGAGGTCACCGACACCGAGGAGTACAAGGGCAACGACCTCTACGTCGTCGAGGACCCCGACAACCCCGTCTTCGACCGGATCGTCGCCGGCACGGCGGCGTACGGCAGCAAAAAGGACAAGCTCGCGGTCCACTTCGAGGAGCGCGACGCCGAGGACGTCATCGCCGAAGGGAACGCCGACGCGGCCGCTGACGCGGTGGACGCCAAAAACGAGTTCCTGCTCGAAGCCACGGGCCGGGACGCCAAGGCCCGCCGCGAGTCGATGAAGCGCGAGGTCGAGGACGACCCCGATCACGACGTCGACGCCTGAGCCGATCGCTTATCCGCTTTCTCTCGCCGGCGACGAGCGGCGGCGCTACCGCCCGCCGAGCTTCTCGCGGCTGATGCGGACGCCGGTCGGCGTGACGATGATCTGGTCGTCGCCCTTCTGGACGATGTCGCCGCCGACCTCCTCGGCGACCTGCCGGAGCTCGTCGGTGATGTGTTCGACCGTCGGGTCCTCCGTGCGGAGGCGGGTGATGTCGGCGATGACGAGGTCGCCGTCGTACACCGCGTCCTTGATGTCGATCACGTTCTCCTTGCCCGATATCTCGGCGACGTGGACCTCCATCGCCGCGTCGCCGGAGGCGGCGTCGAAATCGTCAGGATCGAGTTCGACGTAGTCCCCGGTCGAGCGAGCGCCGCGGTCGCCGAGGATCTTACTCATGAGTCCCATAGGGGAATCCCTCCAGCGGAGCGAGTATAGTTCTTACGTCAGACGGGACCGCGTGCGGCGGTTCCCGCCGGCCGCGCCGCCGTCGTCGCCGGAACACGTCAGCGCGTGCGAATTGTTGGGGCAGTAATAACACGGGAAAGGCATTTATGCATCCTATCACAGAAAGAGACACGTCGAATGACAGACAAAGAGATAACCCGGCGCGGCGTTCTTCGGAACGTCGGTGCCGGCGTAGGGGGAACGGCGTTAGTGGGAACGGCCTCGGGGGCCGGAAATGACAGGTACGTAATTGGAACGAGATCGGGGCGGGGAGCGGACGCGGCGAGACGCCGCGCCGACGAGGTGACCCGGGAACTCGACTTCGGCCGCATCGGTCGAGCGGTCGCGGGGCGGTTCCCCGAGCCCGCGGTCGAGGCGCTGCGGAGCCGGCCGGACGTGCGGTACGTCGAGCGAGACGGCGCGGTGCGGGCGCTCGCGCAGACGCTGCCGTGGGGCGTCGACCGCGTGGACGCCGACGCGGCCCACGACGCCGGCGAGACGGGGAACGGCGCGGACGTCGCCGTCATCGACACCGGTATCGACAGCGATCACCCGGACCTGCAGGCGAACCTCGGCGATGGGTACGCGGTCGAGACCTGTTCGAGCGGCGACTGCAACTACGCGTGGGACGACGACAACGACCACGGCACCCACTGTGCGGGTATCGCCGGCGCGGTCGACGACAGCGAGGGCGTCGTCGGCGTCAGCACCGAGGCGACGCTGCACGCGGTGAAGGTACTCGACGGCGACGGGTCCGGGACGTTCTCCGGCGTCGCCGACGGCATCCGATGGGTCGCCGACCAGGGGTACGACGTCGGTAGCCTGAGCATCGGCGCGAGTTCCGGGTCGCAGACGCTGGCGGACGCGTGTCAGTACGCCGCGGAGAAGGGCGTCCTGCTCGTCGCGGCGGCGGGCAACAGCGGCCCCTGCTCGGACTGCGTCGCCTACCCGGCCGCGTACCCGGAGGTCGTCGCGGTCAGTTCGACGGACAGCGACGATTCGCTGTCCTCCTTCTCATCGACCGGGCCGGAGGTCGAACTCGCGGCGCCCGGCGGGAGCATCTACTCGACGGTCGTCGACGGCTACGCCACGTTCTCCGGCACGTCGATGGCCTGCCCGCACGTCAGCGGGGCCGCGGGCCAGTTGATGGCGAACGGCTACTCGAACACCGAGGCGCGGCAGCGGCTCCGCGACACCGCCCAGGACGTCGGCCTCTCCAGCGACGACCAGGGGAGCGGCCTGCTCGACGTCGAGGCCGCGGTGGGGAGCTCCGACGACGGCAGTGGCGGCGACACCTCCGTCGCCGTCTCGACGGGCGACGCGACAAACGTCGGCGAGACGTCGGCGACGCTCTCCGGCGACCTGACCGACCTCGGCGGCGCGGAGTCGGCGGACGTCTACTTCGAGTACGGCCCGACCGGCGGCAGCCTCTCGAACGCGACGAGCGCGCAGACGCTGTCGGCGACGGGCTCGTTCAGCGCCGACGCGACTGGTCTCGACAGCGGCACGGAGTACGAGTACCGCGCCGTCGCCGAGGCGAGCGACGGCGACGCGGACGCGGGGAGCGCGCTGACGTTCACGACCAGCGACGGGAGCGGCGGGAGCGGTACCGCACCGGTCGTCGACAGCTACCGGGTCACGGAGGCCGGGTCGCCCAACCCGCACGCGGAGATCACGGCCGACTGGACCGTGTCGGACGCCGACGGCGACCTCGCCACCGTCGTCGTCGAGGTGTTCGACGCGGGCGGGTCGCGCGTCGACGCCGCCTCGACGGACGTGAGCGGCGGGAGCGCGAGCGGCACGGATCAGTTCTCCGTCAAGCACGCCCGCGGCGGGACGTTCGACGTGACGCTGACCGTGACGGACGCGACCGACCTGCGCGCGTCGGCGACGCGGACCGTCTCCGAGTGAGCGCCGCGTAGCGGTAAGACCCTCGCCGGAACGGAGTTTTTTGACCGGTCCGCGCCTCGGACCGCACATGACTTTCAGCATCTGCGTTCGGGAGTCGTTCGAGGACGACGAAGGCGAGGAGCAGACGCGCTTCGGCGTCGCGGTCACGACGCGACTGCCGGGCGTCGGGACGCTCTGTCCGTTCGCCAGCGAGAACGGCGCGGTGGCGACCCAGAGCCTCGTCAACGTCGAGCTGGGCAAGAGGGGCGTCGAGTACCTCGACGACGGGTTGTCCGTCGAGGACGCGCTCGAAGCGCTGCTCAACGCCGACGACGGCGCGCCCCAGCGCCAGTTACACGGTGTGGACGCGGACGGCACCTTCGCGTTCTCCGGCGAGGAGTGCAAGGGCTGGTTCGGCCACGTCGAGGGCGAGAACTACACCGTCGCGGGCAACCTGCTCACCGGAGAGGAGGTCGTCGACGCGACCGCGGCCGCGTACGAGGCGAGCCGCGGCGAGGACCGACCGCTCGCCGAACGCCTGATCGACGCGCTGGCCGCGGGCCACGCGGAGGGCGGCGACAAGCGCGAGGAGTTACACGTCCAGAGTGCGGCGCTGCTCGTCGAGTCGACCGCCGACCCGGTGGTCGACCCGTACTTCAACGACCTCCGGGTCGACGCGACGGAGACCCCGATCGCGGACCTCCGCGAGACGTACGAGCACGCCGTCGAGGGGTACGAAATGGCGATGGAGCGCTATGAGGACGCCTACGACGAGGACAGCCTGGACGAGTCGGAGTGACGGGAAAGTTACAAACCGTCCGTCTCCCTATCGTGGGGGAGGAATGTCCCTCCACCGACGTGTCCTCGCGACCGCGCTCCTGCTCCTGATCGCCGGCTGTAGCGGCGCGCCCCTCGACGGCGGCGAGGGGCTGAACGCCGGTGCGCCCTCGCTCGCGGAGTTCGAGTACCCCGACGGGTACCAGGAAGAGGGGATCCCGAACGCGACGGCAGCGCTCGAAACGCACCGGGAACGGCTCGCCGCGACCGGCGGCGTCGTCAACGCCACGCGGTCGTTCGGCGAGGACGGGGGCACCGCGAGCACCCTCCGCATCGACGCCGAGCGGGAACGGATCTACAGTCGCCAGCATCGGGACGACGAGATCCAGCGGGAGGCGTTCTACCGGGACGGAACGCTGTACCGCCACTACGACGACCACGTTCGCACCAGCGACGTCACGTACGAAGAGGCGAACGACCGCGCGCAGGTCGGCCCGCTGCGCACCGTCGACGCGCTCAACTTCTCGGCGGCGGGGACCACGGTCGTCGACGGGACGCCCGCCGTCCGCTACGAGGTGACGGAAGTCGACAGGAGAGTCGTCGACGTTGCCGACGACGTCGAGTCGGTGTCCGGGGAACTCGTCGTCGACGAGGCGGGCGCCGTTCACCGGTTCGAGTATCGGATAACGATCGACGAGGACGGCGAGAGCCGGACGTACGCCGGCACGTACGAGGTGGAGTCGTACGGCGAGACGACCGTCGAGGCCCCGGACTGGATGGAAGAGCGGTGACGAGAGACGAGAGCGCGTGATCGGTCCGACGACCGCGTACCGGGGCTCGAACGTCTCGCGGTGCCGTCGCTACCGACCGTCCAGTGCCGCGCCGAGCGTCGCCCGACGCCTGCTCCGATCGTCGACTGGCCGGCGGCGAGGACAGGGGACGAGAAGAGAGTCGTCGCTCAGACGGAGAACTCGTACAGGTCGTCCCCGACGTGGTGGATCGACTCGACGACCTTGCCGCTGTCGCCGACCATGTCGCCGCCGTCGGTCTTCGCGCGGCCGACCGCCAGCACCTTGCCGTGGGACTCCTCCGCGATGGTGACGAGATCGTCCGGTTCGATGTCGTCGTCCGCCTCGACGATGCCCGGCCGCATCACGTCGGCGCCGTCGCTGACGAACGAGACCGCGCCCGCGTCGACGGTGACGACGCGGTTCTCGGGCGGGTACTCGTTCGCGCCGCGGACGGTGAGGAAGGGCTCGTCGTCGATGTACACGACTGCCGGTTCCCCGTCGACGAGGACGAGCTCGTAGTCGTTGTCCTCGAACTCGACGAGTTCGTACTGGTCGCCGTCGATCGCCACGTCGAGTTGCGCGGCGACGTGGTCCTCGATCTCGGCGATCTCGTCGCTCCGGAGGTGGTGCCGGGACTTGACCTGCATGGACGGGGCAAGTACCGCGGCGCGCATAAATCGCCCGTTCCGCATCGGCGTCTCTGCGGTCTGACACGCTCGAAAAGGGCTAAGTAAACCCCGGCCTACGGTTGGAGTATGTGGTCCTCCCGGAGAGACCGGGACGAGATGGAGACCTGCATCGCCTGTGGGGACTCGATCCGCCGGTCAGACGCGCGGGAATACGACAAGTACGGCGACCGCTGGGACAGAGAGGGAAAGGAGTTCGAGTACCTCTGCAAGCCCTGTTACCGGGAACTCTGTCACCAGCCGCGAGACGAACTCGAGGGGCTCCTGGTCGAGGTAGAGGCGGGGGAGCGCGACCGGGACGAGTTCCTGCAGTGGTACAGCGCGACGATCGAGGACCGGTACGGGACGCTCGAAGAGGAACAGTAAGCGCGACTGAGACTCGACTCGCGACGGGCTTTTTTCGCCGTCGACGCCCTCGACGGCCGCCGATCCGCCGGCCGGACGAGGACCCGACACGTTAACTGTGCGACCCCCGTAGCCAAGGGCATGAGCGACTCGCAAGCCGAGGCGGGGACCGCCGAGGCGCAGGGACCCCTGGAGATCGACGAGGAGATGGCCCGCCACCTGGAGAACAAGCGGGAGGAGCTCTTCGAGAAGTTCGAGATCCGCGACGAGTTCCCGCCGGAAGTGCTAGAGGAAGCAGAGGAACGCACCGAGGGGATCGAACAGCAGATCGAGGACGAGGTCGACGAGCGCGAGGACCTGCGCGACATGGCCGCGTGGACGATCGACCCCATCGACGCGCAGGACTTCGACGACGCGATCAGCGTCGAGGAGCGCGACGACGAGTACGTCGTCTGGGTCCACATCGCGGACGTGACCCACTACGTCAACCCGGAGACGGCGATGTGGGACGAGGCCGTCGAGCGGGGCAACACCGTCTACCTGCCGGGGTACACGGTCCACATGCTCCCGCCGGTGCTCGCGGAGACGGTCTGCTCGCTCGTGCCGAACGAGGACCGCCTCGCCCACACGGTCGAGATGCACCTCGACAAGGAGACCCTCTCCTACGAGACCATCGACATCTACAAGTCCGTCATTCGGAGCGACGAGCGGCTCACGTACACGGAGGCCGAGCAGCGCCTCGACGACCCCGGCTCGCACCTGCACGACGAGATCTCGCTCGTGTTCGAACTGGCGGACCGCATGCACGAGCAGCGCAAGGAGGACGGCAGCCTCGTCCTGAATCCGCGTCGGGACCGCGCCCATACCATCATCGAGGAGTGCATGCTGAAGGCGAACAAGGCCGTCACGCACGAGCTCATGTGGGACCGCGGCGTCGAGGCGATGTACCGCGTCCACCCCCAGCCGAGCCCCGACGAGTGGGACGAGGCGCTGCGGGAGATCCAGGACTTAGACGGCGTCTCGATCCCGGGCGAGGCGTGGGACGACCCGCGCGTCGCCGTCAACGCCACGCTGGAGGAAGCACCGGACCGCCAGCTCGACAAGATCCAGTGGGCCGTGATGAAGGTGATGCCCCGGGCGAAGTACATGAACGACCCGTTCGGCGGCCACCACGCGCTGAACTTCGAGATCTACGGCCACTTCACCAGCCCCATTCGCCGGCTCTCCGATCTGATCAACCACTGGATCGTCTACACGAACGACGTGCCCGAGGACCTCGTCGCGCTCTGTGACCGCGCGTCCGACCGGCAGAAGGAGGCCGAGTCCTGCGAGCGCGAGTACAAGAACTTCCTCCAGGAGGTCGGCCTCGACCCCGACGCCGTCAACAGTCGGGGGATAGAAGTGGTCGAAGAGGACGAGTAGTTCACCGCCTCGCCGTCGAGACGAACCGGTCCCTCGTCGCACCTGCGGGCAACCGACCGTTACGAGATCTTTTCGCCGAACTGTTAGTTAACCTGACACTATCCGTGGTGACCGGTCCGATGACGTGACACGAAACCGCGAGGAGACGGCGGATTTCGACCCGTTAATCATCTCGATCCGGGTAGTACCACCTGGCCGAAATGTTTCAGCGGTCGACGCGGAGAGTTCAACGGGTCGAAAACCACCTCACGGCACCCATATCAGAATTATTACTATGCGAAAATCACACCCGTCGTTACCGATATCTGGCACGTGGCAAAAATATTAACCGTGAGATCGTCGTACGGAGAGACGACATGGGTGAGGGGACGAACGTAGTGCTAATCGTCGCGGACACGACGAGGTACGACGACGCACTGAGGCCGGAGGTAGCACCGACCATCTCGGAACTGGGGGCGGCGGGGACGACGTTCTCGCGGGCGTTCGCCCCCGCGCCGTGGACGCTGCCGTCCCACGGCTCGCTTTTCACCGGGACCTATCCGTCGAAACACGGCGCTCACGCCGGGCACGAGCGCCTCAACGACCGGGAGGTGACGCTCACGGAGCTGTTCGACGACGCGGGCTACGACACCGCGGCCGTCTCGGGCAACACCTGGATCAGCAAGGAGGGCGGCTTCGCCCGCGGCTTCGACGACTTCCACCAGACGTGGCAGTACGTCCAGTCCGACACGGCGATGGGCGAACTGGTGGAGGTGACCGAGGAGAGCCGGATCCGAGCGGTCGGCCGGAAGATCTTCGAGGGGAACCCGCTCGCGAACGCCGCGAACGCGCTCTACCGGACCGTCGTCCGCGAGCGCGGCGACGACGGGGCCGAGCGGGCGACGAACTGGATCGAAGGCTGGCTGGACGACCGGGAGAGCGACGACCCCTTCTTCCTGTTCGCCAACTACCTCGAACCGCACCTGGACTACCGGCCGCCCGAGCGCCTCGCGGAGCGGTTCCTGCCCGACGGCGTCTCCTACGCGGAGGCGATGGAGGTCCCGCAGGAGCCGTGGGAGTACCTCGCCGGGAATCTGGAGATGACCGACCGCGACTTCGAGGTACTGCGGGCGCTCTACCGCGCGGAGATCGCCTACCTCGACGAGCACGTGGCGAGGCTCCGCGACGCGCTCGAAGCGGCCGGCGAGTGGGAGGACACCGTCTTCGTCCTCGTCGGCGACCACGGGGAGAACATCGGAGACCACGGCCTGATGGACCACCAGTACTGCCTCTACGACACGCTCCTCCACGTGCCGATGGTCGTCCACGGCGGCGCGTTCGAGGGCCGCGGGGAGGACGACCGGCTGGTCAGCCTCGTCGACGTCGCGCCGTCGCTGCTGGACGCCGCTGGGGTGTCTGCACCGTCGGCGCGAGCGGAGTTCCAGGGGCGGTCGTTCCACCCCGAAGCCGACGCCGACCCGCACGACTACGTCTTCGCGGAGTACGCCGAGCCCCAGCCGTCGATGCGCGCACTGGAGGAGCACGTCGAGACGGTGCCGGAGCACGTCTACGAGTACGACCGCTCGCTCCGGGCGGTGCGCTCGACGGAGTACAAGCTCGTCCGCGGCTCCGACGGCTCCCGGGAGCTGTACCACGTCGCCGAGGACCCCGACGAGGCGACGGACCTCGCCGACCGACGGCCGGGGACCGTCAGGGACCTGTCCACGGTCCTCGACGACTGGCTCGACTCGTTCGACGCCGCGGACGCGGCGGGCGAGGTCGCTATCGAGGGGGACCGGAAAGCGCAGCTCGAACAGCTGGGCTACCTGCAGTGACCCCTCGTCCGCGGCCCGCGACGCCCGCCGTAGCGAGTTGGTAGGTACCCTTTTGCGGGCGGCGGCCGACGACTCTGCCGTGATCGAGTACTGCCTGAGCAACGTCGACGCGGAGACGCGGCGTCGGCTCGCCGCGCGCGAGGACAGTCGGGAAGCGGCCTGCCTCGAACAGTGCGGGCGCTGTCACCGTGAGGCGTTCCTCGTCGTCGACGGAACCGTCCGGTCGGGACCGAGCCACGCGGCCGTTCTGGACGACCTCGACGAATGAACGTTCTCCTGCTTTCGCTCGACAGCCTGCGGCGGGACTTCCTCTCGGCGTACCGCGACCGGCCGATCCCGCTCGACTACGAGGTGGAGACGGACAACCTCGACCGTTTCGCGGAGAAGGCGGCGACGTTCGACAGCCACTACGCGGGGAGCCTCCCCTGCATGCCCGCGCGCCGGGAGTGGATGGGCGGGGTGCAGGAGTTCCTCTGGCGGCCGTGGGGGCCGATGGAGGCGTACGACGACCCCCTGCCGGAGCAGGCCCGTCGGGCCGAGGTGCTGACGCACCTGATCACCGACCACTTCCACTACTTCGAGCACGGCAGCCACGGCTACTACGAGAACTACCACGGCTTCGACTTCCTGCGGGGCCACGAGTACGACAAGTGGCGCACCGCGCCGCGGGACCCCGACGAGCGGATCTTCGAGCAGTCCGCGGACTACGAGACGGACCACCCCCACGATCTGGGCTACGTCAACCGCT
This sequence comes from Halostella limicola, assembly GCF_003675875.1. Taxonomy (NCBI): domain Archaea; kingdom Methanobacteriati; phylum Methanobacteriota; class Halobacteria; order Halobacteriales; family Natronoarchaeaceae; genus Halostella; species Halostella limicola. Next base: position 929,119 of record NZ_RCDI01000002.1, read on the forward strand.
CGGTGTACGCGCGCAACGCCGAGGCGCTCGGGATCGACGACCCCGACGCCGACGAGGAGAACTTCTTCGGCCCCCGCGTCCTCTCCCGGACGGCGGAGTGGCTCGGCGACCACACAGACTGGGACCAGTGGTTCTGCTACGTCGACAGCTTCGACGTCCACGAGCCGTTCCACTGCCCGGAGCCGTACGCGTCGATGTACACCGACGAGGACCCGACGGACCCGGACCTCCCGTTCTGGCCCTACTACGGCCGGGTCGACGAGGGCCAGAGCGCGCTCTCCGAGCGCGAACTCGACTTCGTCCGCTCGCAGTTCGCGGGCAAGGTGACGATGGTCGACCGCTGGTTCGGCCGCGTGCTGGACGCCCTGGACGAACACGACCTCTGGGACGAGACGATGGTCGTCGTCACGAGCGACCACGGCTTCCTCCTCGGGGAGCACGGCTGGGTCGGCAAGAACGAGTCGCCCTGCTACGACGTGCTCGCGAAGACGCCGCTGCTCGTCTGGCACCCAGACGGCGTGCGCAACGGCGAGCGCGTGGACGCGCTCACTTCCGCTGTCGACCTCTACGCCACGATACTGGAGGCGCTCGACGCCGAGGTGCCAGAGACCGTCCACAGTCGGAGCCTCCTCCCGCTGCTGGATGGCGACGCCGCCGACCACCGCGACTGGGCGCTGTACGGCTACTGGGGCTCGTCGGTCAACGTCACCGACGGGCGGTACACCTACCTCCGCCCGTGCGACCCCGACGTGGAGACGGACTGTTACTCGACGACGATGATGAACGCCCGGCAGTTCTCCGTGCCGAACCGGCCGAAGACGGACGCAGAGGCCGGCGACTTCCTCCCGTACACCGACTCGCCGGTGTGGCGCTTCTCCGCACCGTCGACGCAGCAGAACGAGGAGCCGCTGCTGTTCGACACAGCGGACGACCCCGAGCAGCGGGCGAACCTCGCGGGCGACGAGGGGGACGCGAGCGCCGAGGCCGACCGCATGCGCGACCTGCTCGTCGAGGCGCTCGACGCCCTCGATGCGCCCGAGAAGCAGTACGAGCGCCTCGGCCTCGACTGACGGGCGGTCGTCGACCACTCCGTGATCTCGCTCACCGCGTCGTCCACGGCACCGGCCGCTTGGGCCCACACTGGGTACTCGTGAGCGCGCTGTGGCTCGCCGGCGGCGTCGCGATCCTCCGGACGACGCGGGCGTGAGCGCTGGCTCCGAAGGCTGCGAAACTCACCCGAGCCAGTCGCGCAGAACCGCACCGAACCCCGCCGCGCCGACGCAGAGCGCGACCAGCCCGCCGACCCCGGTCAGCGTCAGACCGCCGTTGATCGCCGCGGCGACGATCAGCGGGACGAGCCATCCGTCTTCGTGGCCCACGAGGCGGTCGGCGATGGCGAGAAAGGCAACGGCTGCGCCGAACGCCCAGACGACGTACGCGAGCACCACGAACGGTATGACGACGAGAAGGCCGACGACGCTGACGACCAGCAGGACGGCGAGAAGCGCAACGACCAGCAGCGAGACGATGCCGTAGCCGAACGTACCGACGGGGTCGTCCAGAACCTCGGCCATCATCCGCTCGGTGTAGTCCGGCACGAGCGCGACCATGACCGCGCCCACGAGCAACGTCGTCAGGAACGTCCCCGTCGCGCCGCCGCCCAGGGTGATCGAGACGTCGAGACCGGACGGATCGGCGATCGGTGGGGACTGGAGGAGCGCGCCGGAGAGTGCCGCGATAGGTGTGACACTTCCGCGTCGAAAGGAGAGGAGAAAAAGCATCCGTTCGGGCGTCACCGCTATGAGAAAGGCCCGGCAACCGAGCGCGTAGCGGCGTCGCGAGAAGTGTAGTCTGGCCGGGACCGAGCGAACACAGAGCGTTCGCGAGGGTCGGTAAGAGAACGACTGACTGAACGAGCGCAACAACGTGAAGGAAGGAATGGACTCGCCGGGATTTGAACCCGGGGCCTACACCTTGCGAAGGTGTCGATCTGCCACTGATCTACGAGCCCGCACCCAAACGTAACCCGCCGCGGTTATTTGTAGGTTGTGTTTTCCGGTCGCCGGTCGCGCCGGGGACCGGAGTCGAGAATGGAGAGCCGGCCCGCGATGAGTCCGACGAGGAAGCCGGTGAAGTGAGCGATGAGCGCGACGCCGGGAGAGCCGGTGGCGACGGTGACGACCGCCGCGATGACGGTGAACCCGACCAGCTGCGCGCCGGGCCCGAGGTCGAGCCGCGAGAGGAGGCCGCTGGCGAGGCGGTTGCCGGTGAGGGCGTACCCCAGGAGCGCGAAGACCGCGCCGCTGGCTCCGAGCACGGGGACGGGGTCCTGTATCAGCCCCTTCATCACGATCTGGACGACGCCGGCGGTGGCGCCGGTGGCGATGAAGAAGACGTGGAAGCGAAACGGGGTGGTGGTTCGCTCGACCGGGAAGCCGATGATGACCAGCGCCACGCTGTTGGCGAGCAGATGTGAGAGGTCGCTGTGGGCGTAGACGCTGGTCACCATCGTCCACGGCCGGACCGACAGCGGCGGGGCCAGCGCGAACAGGCCGACGGCGGTCGGGACGAGGAGTTCGAGCAACTGCTGGGCGAGAAACACGGCGACGAAGACGAGCAGGGTGTCGACGGTCGGGCTCTTCGCCAGGAACTTCCGCATACGTCTATCTGACGACGGGACGATATAAAATGGTGAGCGATGCCACTGGCTCGTCTGCGCGAGAGCGCCGGGGACGAGAACGGTCCGCGGCGTCAGTGGTGGGTCCGCTCGACGCGAGATCGTCGACGGTTAGTCTTCGAGGACGATCTCGATGCTGACGTCGTTCGGGACCTGGATGCGCATGAGCTGGCGGAGCGCGCGCTCGTCCGCGTCGAGGTCGATGAGACGCTTGTGGACGCGCATCTCCCAGTGCTCCCAGGTCGCCGTCCCCTCGCCGTCGGGGGACTTGCGGGTGGGAACCTCGAGCGTCTTCGTCGGGAGCGGGATCGGACCGGACATCGAGACGCCGGTCTTGTTCGCGATCTCCCGGACGTCGTCGGTGATGTCGTCCAGATCCTCGGGGTTGGTCCCGGCGAGGCGGACGCGTGCCTGTTGCATCTTAGCTCTCGTTGACGCTCAGCACCTTGCCGGCGGCGATGGTCTGACCCATGTCGCGGACGGCGAAGGAGCCGAGTTCCGGGATCTCTTGGGAAGACTCGATGCTGAGCGGCTTCTGCGGGCGCACCGTGACGACGGCGGCGTCGCCGCTCTGGATGAAGTCGGGGTTCTCCTCGGCGACCTCACCGCTGGACGGGTCCATCTTCTTGTCGATGGACTCGATCGTACAGGCGACCTGTGCGGTGTGGGCGTGGAAGACCGGGGTGTAACCGGCCGTGATCACGCTCGGGTGCTGCATGACGATCAACTGGGCCTGGAACGTCTCGGCGACCGACGGCGGGTCGTCGGCGGGGCCGCAGACGTCACCGCGGCGGATGTCGTCCTTGCCGATGCCGCGGACGTTGAATCCGACGTTGTCGCCGGGGCCGGCCTCGGGCACCTCTTCGTGGTGCATCTCGATCGTCTTGACCTCGCCGCCCTCGTCGCTGGGCTGGAAGGAGACGTTGTCGCCGACGTTGAGCATACCGGTCTCGACGCGGCCGACGGGCACCGTACCGATGCCGTCGATCGTGTAGACGTCCTGGATCGGGAGGCGGAGCGGCGCGTCCGTCGGCGGCTCCGGCTCCTCGAGGCCGTTCAGGGCGTCGAGCAGGATCTCGCCGTCGTACCAGGGCGTGTTGTCGCTCTCTTCGGCGATGTTGTCGCCCTCGAAGGCGGAGATCGGGATGAAGCTGGCGTCCTCGGTGTTGAACTGAACCTGCTTGAACAGGTCCTTGACTTCCTCGACGACCTGGTTGTAGTCGGACTCGTTGTAGTCGACGAGGTCCATCTTGTTCACGCCGACGATCAGTTCGTTGATGCCGAGCGTGCGGGCCAGGAAGACGTGCTCCTGGGTCTGGGGCGCGACGCCGTCGTCAGCGGCGACGACGAGGACGGCGTTGTCGGCCTGGGACGCGCCCGTGATCATGTTCTTGACGAAGTCGCGGTGGCCCGGACAGTCGACGATGGTGAAGTAGTAATCGTCGGTGTCGAACTCCTGGTGGGCGATGTCGATGGTGACGCCGCGCTCGCGCTCCTCGGCGAGGTTGTCCATCACGTAGGCGAACTCGAAGCCGCCCTTGCCCTTCTGCTCCGCTTCTTCCTTGTGCTGTTCGATGACGTGCTCGGGAACGCTCCCCGTCTCGTAGAGGAGTCGGCCCACGAGCGTGCTCTTGCCGTGGTCGACGTGGCCGATGATGGCCAGGTTCTGGTGGGGTTTGTCTTCGCTCATTGGTATCTCACGCGCAGAGGCGCTATATCGGAGTCTTTCGGCGGAAGCAGTTAAAACCATTTCGATACGGTACGTCACCCATCCCGCCTCCGTCGGGCGGTTTGGTGACCCGTGGCACGGATCAGCGGGAGCGGTTCCGGGCGGGAGAGCACCCCTCGGCGGCGCAACGGTACCGAGAGCGAGTCACTCCAGCCGGCCGACGTCCGCGAGCACGGCCGTCGCCGTCTCCGGGCCGCCGGCGCCGCGCCCGCTGACGTTCAGGCGACCGGCGTGGCGGGTCTCCAGCTGGACGATGTTTCGCGTGCCCGTGACGGCGAGCGTGCCGTTCGCCGGGACGAGCCGGGGGCCGACGCGGACGCCGTCCGGGGACGCCTCGCCGATGAGCCGGACGGTGCGGCCGTCCTCGGCCGCGAGTTCGAGGGCGCTGCCGGGGACGTCCCGGATGCCGTCGACCTCGGCGTCGTCGAGCGAGAACTCCGCGTCGCCGTCGCTGAGCACGTTCGCGAGGATGACGCACTTCAGCGCCGCGTCCGTCCCGTCCACGTCGAACGCGGGGTCGGCCTCGGCGACGCCGAGGTCCTGCGCCTCGGCGAGGACGTGCTCGTAATCGATCCCCTCCGCGGCCATCCGCGAGAGGATGAAGTTCGCGGTGCCGTTGAGGACGCCCCGCGCCGCGGTCACCTTCGACGGCCCGAAGTCGGCGATGGTCGACAGCACCGGGATGGCCCCGCCGACCGTCGCCTCGAAGAGGACGTCGCCGGCGCTGTCGCGCTCCAGCGCGCGCAGGTCGCCGTAGCGCTCGGCGACCGGTCCCTTGTTCGCCAGCACGACGTGGCGATCGCGTTCGAGCGCCGCGCGGGCGTGCCCGAACCCGGGTTCGGCGTCGCCGAGGGTGGTCGGCGTCGCCTCGACGAGGACGTCGTACTCCGCGGCGAGCGCGTCGTCGGGGTCGGCGTCGCCGACGCTGCCGGCTTCGTCCTTCCGGTCGAACGCGGCCGCGACGTCGACGCCGTCGGCGTCGGCGACGGCCCCGCGGGAGTCGGCGACGGCGGTGACCTCGTGTCCGTACTCGCCGGCGAGTTCGGCGACGGAGCGCCCGACGGCGCCCGCGCCGAGGACGGCGATTTTCACGCCGTCTCACCGCCGTTCGTGAGCGGCTCGACGACGCGGAGGTCCTTCTCGTCCGCGAGCGTCCGAACCGTCGACAGCGCCTCGTCGGTCCGCCCCGACTCGACGGCGAGGCGGATCCGCGCGGAGGAGACGTCGTCGGTGCCCTCCGGCGACGAAAGCGAGAGGTCGACGACCGACGCGCCCGAGCACTCCTCGATCCGGTTCAGCGAGTCCGAGAGGTCGGTGTCGATGATGTGGCCCGCGAGCAGGACCGTCACCTCCTCGCTGTAGCGCTCCGCGCCGGCCTGGATGACGTTGACGCCGGCGTCGCGGAGCGCGGCGACGATGTCGTCGAACCGGTCCGGCGGGCACTCGATGTCGACCTCGACGGGGATGTGTCCTCGCGGCGTGAGGTTCCCCCGCTCGTGGAAGATCGAGAGGAGGTTGCCGCCGCTCTCGGCGATCGGTTCGAGGGCGCGGAGCAACTCGCCGGGCTCGTCGACGAGTTCCAGGCGGACGGTGTAGGACCGTACCCCGCTGCCGTCTGCGACCTCGTCGCCGGCCTCGTCCCCGCCGGCCTCGGCGTCACCCGGCAACGGGACCACCTCGCACAGCGCGCGTCATGTTCATGTCTTTCCTCTCTCCCCCGCCCGCTAAAGAGTTCACCCATTCGCAAATCTCTCCGACGTCGGTGAAATAGCGCGATCCCCGGTCGCGGCCCCGCCGCGGGAGCCGCAGGGTCGAAAGAAAGCGATGTCGAAGCGACGGCGGCCGGCGTCGGACTCGCGGCCCGTCTCAGAACCGCGGCGACTGGGCCTGAACGACGTCGGACACGGCGCTCAGTTCGCCCGCGAGGATGACCAGCACGTCGTCGATAGAGAGGATACCCGTCAGTTCGCCCTCGTCGTCGACGACCGGCACCCGGCGGATGTCGTTTTCCGCGAGCGTCTGGAGGACGTCGAACATCTCCTCGTCCTCGTCGACGGTCACCGGGTCCTCGGTCATGAGATCCTCGACCGCGCTGTCGGTGAGGTCGGGCGTCTCCTCCATCGCGAGCGTGATCTTCCGGTCGGTGATGATGCCGACGGGGCGGTCGTCCTCGGTGATCACGACCGTCCCGACGTCCTGCTCGGACATCATCGCGACGATGGTGGCGATGGGCGTGTCGCGGTCGGCGGTGACGACCTCGTCGCGGGCGAGCCGGTCCATCCCGACCGGCTCTACGGGGATCGACTGCGCCCGCTGGCGGTACTGCTGCATCTGACCGCCCCGCATCTGGCCGCCCTGTGCCTGCCCGCTCTGCATCTGGCCGCCCTGCTGCGTCGTCCCGGACTGACCCGCCTGAGCGCCCATCTGTCCGGCCTGCTGCCCGGTCTGACCGGTTCCGCCTTGATGGCTCGTGCCTGCGTGCTGACCCGCGTGACTCGTGCCGGCCTGCTGTCCACCGTGGCTCGGCTCGGACTGTCGACCTACCTGAGCGTTACCGGGCTGGTGGCTCGTTCCCGTCGTCTCGGCTCGGGAGGGCTGGCCCGAACCCTGCCCGGTCTGGTGCGACTGCTGTCCCGTCCCGCGGTGACCCATCTGCCCGGACTGATGGCCCATCTGCCCGGACTGCTGCCCTGCACCTGAGTGGCCCTGCTGGCGCATCTGCCCGCCGCTCTCCCCGCCGAACTGGGAACCACCCGAGGGGTGGGTTCCGCCGGCGTGCTGGGAACCGCCGGACCGGGCACCGCTCTGCTGGTGTTGCTGCTGGGGCGACGGCTGCCCGCGGCGGCCGCCGGACCCCTGGCGTCGCTGCGACTGGCCGCCGGACTGGTGGTGCGACTGCTGGCCCGGCGGGGTGTACCCCGTGCCGCGCTGCGGCGGTTGACCGCCCTGCCGTCCCTCGTGCGGTCCCTGTTGTCCGCGCTGTCCCTGCTGTCCCTGCTGGGAACCGCCGGACCCCGGGGGAGACTGCGAGCCGCCGCGCCCCTGAGAGCGACCGCCCTGCTGTCCTTGCCGGTGCTGTTCGTCGGTCCGTCGTCGGTCGGATGTGTTACGGTCTCTCATGAATATCACCGCTGTTTCCGCGTCCGAGTGTCACGGCGACACGCGGGGCCACGACACTGCGGCGAATAAACCCCGACGACAGTTACGGCTTACACGGTTCGAAACGGGGGTTAAGGCCACGTTTGCCGGCGATAAGCGCGGCCCACCGGCCCGGTAAGCGTCGCTACGCGGCCGGAAAGAACGGGAAGGAGAGGAGCCGTTAGATGTAGTCGATCGACTCGGGGAGTTCGAGCTTCATCCCCTTGCGCTCGCGGATCTCCATGATCTGGTCGCGCTGGAGGTTGTCGGCCATGACCTGGAAGCCGGCGTTCTCCGTGTTCCAGGAGGCGCGGCCCTCGGTCGCGGAGCGGATGTCGCTGGAGAAGCCGATCATCTCCTCGACGGGCGCGACGCCCTCGACGACCATCAGGTCGCCTTCCTGGTACATGTCGTCGACGCGGCCGCGGCGACCCTGGATCTCGCCGGAGGCCGAGCCCATGTACTCGTTGGGGACGTCGATGCGGACGTCCTGGATCGGTTCGAGCAGGCGAACCTCGCCGCGGATGAGCGCGCGGTGGACGGCGTCGCGGACGGCCGGGATGACCTGCGCGGGACCGCGGTGGATGGTGTCCTCGTGGAGCTTCGCGTCGTGCAGGCGCAGCAGCGAGCCCTGGACGGGCTCGGCGGCCAGCGGACCGTCGTTGAGTGCCTCTTCGAGGCCCTCGATGACGAGCTCCATCGTCTCGTTGAGGTGCTGGATACCCTTCGTGTCGTCGATGAGGATGTTCGTCCCGTGGATGTGCTCGACGTTCTGGGACGTGTCCTTGTCCATGCCCGCTTCCTGAAGCGCCTCGCGGCGCTCCTGCTCGGGCATGTTCATGGAGACGTCGCCGAGCTGGATCTTGTCGACGATCTCCTCGTCGAGCGGCTGGAGCGAGATGTAGAAACGGTTGTGGCGGTTCGGCGAGATGCCCTCGACCTCCTGGGTCGGCTGCTGGGGGGCCTCGCGGAAGACGACGATCGGCTCACCGGTGTTGACCGGGATGCCCTGATTGCGCTCGATGCGCTGAGTGATGACCTCCAGGTGGAGCTCGCCCTGTCCGGAGATGAGGTGCTCACCGGTCTCCTCGTTGATCTCGATCTGGATCGTCGGGTCCTCCTTGGAGACTTGCCGGAGCGTCTCGATGAGCTTCGGCAGGTCGTCCATGTTCTTCGCCTCGACGGACTTCGTGATGACCGGCTCCGAGATGTGCTCGATGGACTCGAACGGCGTCATCTCAACGCTGGAGACGGTGGAACCGGCGATGGCGTCCTTGAGGCCCGTGACGGCGGCGATGTTGCCGGCGGGGACGCGGTCGACCTCCTCGCGCTCGCCGCCCATGTAGATCCCGACGCTCTGGATGCGGTTCTTGCCGGCGGTCCCGGAGACGTACAGCTCCTGGCCCTTCTCCAGCGTGCCGGAGAAGACGCGGCCCGCGGCGATCTCCCCCGCGTGGGGGTCGACGCCGATGTCGGTGACCATCAGGACGACCTCGCCGTCCTCGTCGACTAGCCGCATCGTGTCCGCGAGCTCGGAGTCGGCGTCGCCGCGCCAGATCCGCGGGATACGGCGGGGCTGCGCGTCGACGGGGTTCGGGAAGTGCTCACAGACCATGTCGAGCACGACGTCGGACAGCGGCGTCCGCTCGTGGAGCTCCTGGCGCTTGTCGTTGCGCTCGAGCTCCATGATGTCGGCGAAGTCCATCCCGGTGCGCTGCATCGACGGGAAGGAGACCCCCCACTTGTAGAGCGCGGAGCCGAAGCCGACCGTGCCGCCCTCGACGGAGACGGTCCAGTCCTCGTCGATGTCGTCCATCTCCTCGGTCATGCCGCGGATGAGGTCGTTGACCTCGCGGATGACCGAGAGGAGGCGGTTCTGCATCTCCTCGGGCCCCTCCTGGAGCTCGGAGATGAGGCGGTCGACCTTGTTGATGAACAGGGTCGGCTTGACGCCCTCGCGGAGCGCCTGGCGCAGCACCGTCTCCGTCTGGGGCATCGCGCCCTCGACGGCGTCGACCACGACGAGCGCGCCGTCGACGGCGCGCATCGCGCGGGTCACGTCGCCGCCGAAGTCGACGTGGCCCGGCGTGTCGATGAGGTTGATGAGGTAGTCGGTGTCCTCGTACTCGTGCGTCATGGAGACGTTCGCGGCGTCGATCGTGATGCCGCGTTCCTGCTCGTCCTCCTCCGTGTCCATGGCGAGCTGTTCGCCCGCGGTCTCGTCGGAGATCATGCCCGCACCGGCGAGCAGGTTGTCCGTCAGCGTCGTCTTGCCGTGGTCGACGTGCGCGGCGATGGCGATGTTCCGGATCTGCTCCGGTTCGTCCATCAGCCGTTCGCACTGTTCGACGATCTTCTTACGTCGGCCCATTAGTACCCCATAATCGCCAGCGGGGTGAAAAGGGTAGTGTTTCGTTGTCGGGGTGTGAGAGGGTGAAGCACGGTCCGAACCCGGCGAAATGACGGGGTACGAACATCCCGACGCGACGGGGCAGGAACGACCCGAAACGGCGGGCGGTCCGACCCACAGTTTTGAGGGAGCGCGTCGTACCCCGACGCATGGTGGGGGACCTTCTGATCTACGGATCGTACGGCTACGCGGGACGCCTGATCGCGCGGCGCGCCGTCGACAGCGGGCTGGACCCGACGATCGCCGGCCGGGACCCGGAGCTGGTGGAACGGCAGGCGACCGACCTCGGCGTCGACCACCGCGCGTTCAGCCTGAAACACCAGCGCGTCGTCGAGAACCGCGTCGCCGAGGCGGACGCGGTGCTCAACTGCGCCGGCCCGTTCTCGTCGACGACCGGCCGCCTGGCGTCGGCCTGCATGGCGGTCGGGACGGACTACCTCGACCTCGCCGGCGAGATCGACGTCCTGGAGTGGGTCGCGGCGCGGGACCGCGAGGCGGAGAAGGCGGACGTGTCGCTCGTCCCGGGCGTCGGCTTCGACGTGGCGGCGACCGACTGCCTGGCCGGGTTCCTGGAGTCGCAACTGCGGTCGGCGACCGACCTGACGCTGGCGCTCGACGGCCTCGGGACGTTCTCGCCGGGGACGCTGAAGTCCATCGTCGACGACCTGCCGAAGGCCGGGGCAGTCCGGGAGAACGGGGCCGTCCGGACCAGGCCGGCGGCGTGGAAGACCCGGGAGTTCGACTTCGGGCGCGGGTCGAAGACGGCCGTCACCGTCCCGTGGGGCGACGTCTCCTCGGCGTACTACACCACGGGCATCCCGAACATCGAGGTGTACGCCACCGTCCCGGAGTACGCCATCGGGCCGATGCGGCGATCCCGGAGTCTGATGCCGCTGCTCGGCAGCGGCCCGGTGAAGACCGCCCTGAAGGCGCTGATAGACGCGACGGTGTCGGGGCCGAGCGCGGAGAAACGGTCCCGGAGCTCGACCCGCGTGTGGGGCGAAGTCACCGACGACGAGGGGAACAGCGTGGCGGCGCGGCTGGAGACGCCGGACACCTACGACTTCGCGACGGCCAGCGCCGTCGACGCCGCCACGCGCGTGCTCGAAGACGACGCGCCGGCCGGCTTCCAGACGCCCGCCTCGGCGTTCGGGGCGGACTTCGCCCTCGATATCGCCGGCGTCGGTCGGACCGTCGTCGATGCGAAGCGGGCCCCCGCCGCAGGGACGGGTCGGTGACGGGGTAAGAGTCATACCGCTCCGACTCCTGTTAGAGGTACGCATGGACGTTCGCGTGCAGGGGCCGGGGCCGACCGCGCCGTTTCTCAGCGCACAGGACCGCTTCGAGACCGAGTACGACCTCGACCTGCCGGTCCACGTCCGCGTCCGCGAGGACCCCGACGAGCGGACCTGGACCGGTCACGACGCGGAGAAGCACGTTCTCAACATCTCGCGACAGGCCGCGACCAGCGCGATGGCGCGGGATCTGGCGCTTCACGAGTACGCCCACATGCGCCGCCACGAGAGCGGCCACCCCTCACACACCCAGTCGACGGAGGAGGCGCTGTACCTCGCGCTCGCCGGCAAGAGCGTCGAGCGGCGGCGGCTCACGCACTGCTACCAGATCGCGAATCACATGAAAGACATCTACGCCGACGACATCACGCTCGAAGTCGGCTCGCCCGACAAGCTCGTCGACTTCCTCGAATCGAGCCTCGCGAGCGCGCTCGTCGACGCGCCCGGGCGGCCGCCGCGGAACGTCTCGCACCCGCAGAACCCCGCGGCCGACCCGGAGATCACCGCGGTCAACGCGGCGTTCGCGCTGGCGCTGGTCGAGCGCCACGACCTCGTCGACCGGGACCACCGGATCTACGACCTCGCCGACGCCGCGGCCAACGACGCGCCGAACGTCAGTGTCGACCGATTCCGCCGGCAGTTCCGCTCGCTCTCCCGGGACCCCGACGAGAGCGAGTACCGGAAGGCGCTGGTCGACGCCACCCGCGAGTATGCCGCTGGGGGCGAGCGGGCGGCGGACTGACGGACGAGCGCGATACCCGAAACGCGCCCGCTTAAGGAAACTCCCGTTCTTCGGATCGGTAGCATGCAGGTACGCGTCGACTGGCGCACTAGTTGTAGTCTGGTCGGGACCGTCTGCAAGTACATCGCGGTTCCGATGGGGTTTCCGCTCCTCGTCGCGCTCTACTACGGCGAGTCGCCACTGCCGTTTCTCGTCGGTATCGGCGTCGCCGCCGCCCTCGGGTTCTCGCTCGAACGGCTCGACCCGGACCCGGAGCTCAGACACCGGTCCGCGTTCCTCATGGTGTCGCTCACGTGGCTGGTCGTGCCGCTCGTGGGGACGGTCCCGTACCTCGTCGCGGGGAACGGGACGATCGCTCACCCGGTCAACGCGATGTTCGAGAGCATGAGCGGCTTCACGACGACCGGATCGACCGTGCTCGGTGAGATCTCCTTCGAGCGCCACTCCCGGTCGGTCCTGCTGTGGCGACAGCTGACCCAGTGGCTCGGCGGAATGGGGATCGTCGTGCTCATGGTGGCGATCCTCTCAGAACTGTCGGTCGGCGGCGCACAGATCATCAGCGAGGAGGCCCCGGGCCTCAATCTGGAGAAGCTGACGCCTCGGATCCAGGAGACCGCCCGCGCGCTGTGGCTGATCTACTTCGCGTTCACCGTCGCCGCGGCCGCCCTCTACTACGGGTTGCATCTGGCGGGTCTCGCGCCGAACATGGACCTCTACAACGCCGTCGCGCACGCGCTCACGACGCTTCCCACGGGCGGGTTCTCGCCCGAGGCCCGGAGCGTCGAGGCGTTCAGTCCGGCCGTCCAGTGGGCTGTCATGCTGTTCATGGTCGTCGCCGGGACCAACTTCGCGCTGTTCTGGCACGTCGCGCGCGGCAATCCGGAACGGTTGACGCGGAACACCGAGTTCCGCACGTACCTGCTCGCGATTGGCGTCGTGGGCGGTCTCGTGACGGCGCTGCTGTACACCGGCCACGGTCTGGCGGAGGTGCCGGAGAACGTCGCGACGATACCGGGGAGCGTCGAACCGGCGCTCCGGCAGGCCCTGTTCCAGGCGCTCGCCATCGTGACGACGACGGGGTACGCCAGCATGGACTTCAACACGTGGAGCGCCTCCGCACAGGTCGTGTTGCTGTTCGCGATGTTTCTCGGCGGGTCGGCCGGGTCCGCGGCCGGGTCCATCAAGATCGTCCGCTGGCTGACGATCGCGAAGGCGAGCCGCCGGGAGCTGTTCACGACTATTCACCCCGAGGCGATCCGCCCGATCCGCATGTCCGACGGCATCATCGACGAGGAGACGCTGCGCGGCGTCGCGGTGTTCATACTGGTCTTCGTCTCGATATTCGCGGTCTCGACCGTCCTGATCTTCGTGGACGCCCACCGCACCGGTCTCGACCTCTCCGCGATCGAGGCCGTGAGCGTCGCGATCGCGACGCTCGGCAACATCGGACCGGGGTTCGGAATCGTCGGGCCGATGGACAGCTTCCTGCCGTTCTCGAACGCAGCGAAGCTGTACATGGTCGTCCTGATGTGGATCGGCCGCCTGGAGATCCTCTCGGTGCTGGTGGTACTGACGCCGTCGTACTGGCAGAGCTGATGACCTCGCGACCGCTGGCACGACGGGCAGGCCGACGGCCGTGCCGTCGCCTACTCCTCCCCGGGCGTGAACCGCACGAGCACGTCGTCGCGCTCCGTCGGGAAGCCGTCGCCGGCCCGGCCGTCGCGGTTGCAGGTGACGCCGTACAGCGCGTCGTCCGGCCCCTGTTCCACGTGCCGGACGCGGCCGAGTTCGTCCTCGAACGTCGTGTGTGAAGTCGCTGTGTAGCGGTCGTCGTAGAACTCGTCGTCGAACCGCCGACCCCCGTCCGCGGGGGGCAGGTCGCGGTCCGGCTGCGAGAGCGTGACGACGTTCACGTGCTGGCCGCCGAGCGCGCCGATCACCAGCCGGTTTCGCCACTGCGGGAGGGCATCACCGGTGTAGAACACGGAGCCGGACGGCGCCCAGGTGGCGTTGCCGGTGTTGGCGACCGGCGGGTGTACCCCGTCGGCGGGGTACTCGTCGACCTCACGGGCGTCGGGCCACCCGTAGTCGTGCCCGGGGACGAGCACATTCACCTCGTCGTTGCCGCCGGGCCCGTGCTCGTCGACGACCGGCGTCCCGTCGGGGAGGAACGTGACGCCCTGCGGGTTCCGGTGGCCATACGTGTACACGCGCGGATCGCCGACGCCGGGGTTCCCCGGCGCGGGGTTACCGTCCGGCGTCACGCGAAGCACCGCTCCCGCGACCGACTCCGGGTCCGCAGCGAGCGGCTCCTCGCCGGCGTCGCCCGTCGTGATCCAGAGGTAGTTCTCCGGGCCGAACGTGAGGCGACCGCCGTTGTGATAGCTGTCCGCCGGGATCCCGTCGACGATCGTCGTCTCCGTCGCCTCTGGGTCGTCCGCGCTCACGTCGACGTACGCGACCCTGTTGTACCGCTCGTCGCCGTCCTCGTACGTGTAGTAGACGTACACCACCGGCGGGTCGGGGTACGCGGGGTGAACCGCGACGCCGAGGGTACCGCCCTCGCCGCCCTCCACCCACCAGCTGCTCTCGTCGGAACCGGGGTCGAGCGACCCGGCGTCGATGGCGTCTGCGGGCCGAGTCACCTCCCTGACGTCGTCGCCGTCGAACACCTTGATGCGGCCGATCCGCTCCGTGATGAACAGCTCGCCGCTCGGGGCGAACGAGAGGTCCCACGGGATCTCCAGGTTCTCGACGAGCACCTCGGTCTCCACGGCCGCCTCGACGGGCGAGGCGGTCGGCGAACTCCAGTCGGGGTCGTAGCGGTCCCACGACGCCAGGTCGTGGGGGGCGGAGAGGTCGTAGTTCGGTTGTTCGGCAGTCGTTCGGTCGCTTCCCGGCGACCCCGCCGAGACGCAACCGGCGAGGCCGGTCGCGCCCGCGAGGGCAAGGAAGCGACGCCGGGACCAGCGTTCACTCATATCCGCCCCGTAGTTTAGGTCAGCCTAAATACTTTCCATCTTATGGAGAGGTAAGTTTCGGACAATACTCGGCATCAGGACCGGTCGGCGACGCCCGCGGGGGCAGTGTCGGGCGCAACGGGCGTCGCGAACAGCACCAGGACGACGGCCGCGGCGAGGAAGACGCCGCCGAACCCGGCGACGGCGACGAGCGGCCCCGCGGCGTCGGCGACGACGCCGCCGGCGAGGATCAGCGGGACGCGGAGGAGCGCGTACGCCATCGACGCCGCCGACAGCACTGTCGCCCGCCCAGCGGCGTCGATCCGGTCGTTGAGGTACCGCCCGGCGACGGGCCGGAGGAGGGCGTCGCCCGCCCGCATCGCGAGAAACACCGGGACGGCGAGCGCCGGCGCGGCCCAGGGTGAGACGAGCGCCAGGCCGATGCCGACAGGGACGAGCAGCACCGCGGTCCGGAGCCCCAGCGCCGACTCGACGGTTCCGGCGTGGTAGCTCGCCACCGCGGCGACCCCGGTGAAGCCCGCGTAGAGCACGCCCAGCGTCGACGCCTCCGGAACGCCGAGCCACGCGGCGTCGCGCTCAAGCACCACGACGGTGATCGGCTGGACGTACGTGTTCGACGCGGACACCGTGCCGAAGAAGAGGCCGACGTAGAGCACGAACGTCCGGAGGTCCGGCCTCGCGAGCGCCGTCCGGACCACGCCGGCGGCCTCCCGCGCGGTGAGGTGGTCGTCGGCGTCGCCCGCGTAGCCCTCGTTTCGCGGCATCGAGAGGAGGACGGGGATCCCCGCGACGTTGACGGCGGCCGCGGCGACGAACGGCACCGTCGGCTCGACGACGTACAGCAGCCCGCCGGCGACCATCGTGACGACGCTCGCCCCCCGCTTGAGCGATTCGCCGCGCCCGCGGACGCGCGTGAACCGGTCCTCGTCCCCGCGGGCCCGGAGCGTGTCGTACAGCCACGCGCTGTCGCTTCCCGACCGGAACGTCAGGCCGAGCGCCCAGAGCGCGTACAGGGCGACGAACGCGGCGAACGACCGCGCCCACACGAAGCCGACGAGCGACGACACGAGCAGCGCCGCGCTGATGACGAGGCTGTTTCGCCGGCCGACGCGGTCGCCGACGTATCCCGTCGGGATCTCCCCCGCGGTCACCAGCACGGCGACGACCGCCGACAGCGTCGCGATCTCGCTGTAGGAGAGGCCGCGGGCGAGCATGAACAGCGTGAAGATCGGCGTGATGAAGCCCACTGAGGCGGTGGCCTGATACAGGAAGTACCGCCTCACCGGCGGTGACTCGTCACGCCACATTCTGGCCGCCCCCGGTCGTCGATCGGACCGGCCGGCCGGTCCCCGCGAACGCTGTGGCGCGGGACCTGACTGCGGCGCGCGCGATCTCCGTCATTCGGCCGGGACCACTCGCGGGACCGAGAAAAGCGTTCGCTGAACGGCATTTTTGTATCATCACGTATGTTTCTCCCCGACGCCGGCGCCCACTCACCCCGACACCGAAATACTCACACGTGATGGCATTGAAAAGAACGGGCACATGCCCTCCGACCGCACCCGACGCCGAGTGCTTCGATCCGTCGCACTGGCGTCCGGAGTCGGCCTCGCCGGCTGCTCTGAACTGTCGAGCGGCGGGGAATCGACCACGACCGGAACGACCACTGAGACGGGAACGACGACCGGGACCGCCGCTTCGAACGACGGCCAGGATCGCCCGGTCACGGGCGAGGCGGTCCCCGAACTCGCGCCCGTGGACGACGCCGTCCTCGGGTTCGCGTCCGAGAACGGCGTGCCGGCTGCCGCCGCGGCCGTCGCGAGGGACGGCGAGGTCGTCCACGAGCGGGGGTACGGCTGGCGCGACGCCGACCGGACCGACCCCGTGCCGCCGGACACCCCCTTTCGCCTGGCGAGCGTCACGAAGGCGCTGACGAACGCGGCCGTGCACGGCCTGTTCGACGACGGGGCGCTCTCGCCGGACACGCGCGTCTTCCCGATGCTCGACCTCGACCCGCTCCCAGGCGACGAGCCGGACGACCGCCTCGACGAGATAACCGTCCAGCACCTCCTCAACCACGCCGGCGGGTGGGACCAGCGGGCGACGTTCGATCCCGTGTTCCACGACTTCGCCATCGCCGACCGGATGGACCTCTCGGAACCGCCCGGCCCGCGCGAGACCGCCCGCTTCATGCTCGGCCGTCCGCTCCAGTTCGACCCCGGCAAGCGACAGGTGTACTCCAACTTCGGCTACCTCCTGCTCGGTCTGCTCGTCGAGCGCGTCGCGGGCGCGTCGTTCCCCGAACACGTCCGCGAGTCGGTCCTCGGCGGCGTCGACGCCGACCGCCTCTACCGGGGCGCGTCGCTGCCTGAGAACCGCCCGGACCGCGAGGTCCACTACCGCAGCAACGGCCGGTGTTCGAACGTGATGGCGCTCGACCGCGACGACATGGTCCCCTGTGCCGACGGCGGCTTCCACCTGCAGGGAACCGGCGCCGCCGGGTCGCTCGTCAGCTCCACACGCACCCTGCTCGGGTTCGCCGGCGACTACTGGATCACCGGCGAGCCCCGCGCCGGCGACGGCGGGCCGTACGTCTACTTCGGCTCGATCTACGGCACCTTCACGATGCTCAAACAACGGTCGGACGGCGTCGACGTCGCCGTCCTCCTGAACCGCCGCGGCGCGATGCCCACGTCGTTCGCGTCGCTCGAAGAGGACGTCGACGCGGCGATAGACGCGGTCGACGAGTGGCCGTGACCGGCGGCACCGCTGGGCGGCGAGAAGACGAGAGAAGGGAAAGTTACCGCGCGGCGGCGGCGACGCGCTCTTTCTCTTCCTTCTGGTTGATCGCGTACGTCTGGACGTCGTAGTTGGCGGCGCCGAGCAGCTGGTCGGCGAGCGCGTCCTCGACGTCGGTCGCGCTCTTGAAGGAGTCCTGGTAGACGCCCTCCGCGATGAACTTCAGCGCCTGGTCGACGCGGCGCTGGGGCGCGACGTCGACGGCCTTCGGGACGGAGATGCCACCGTACTTCAGGCGGACGGTCTCCTCGCGGGGCGCGGCGTTCTCGACGGCGGTGACGAGCACCTGCACAGGGTTCTCGTCGGTGCGGTTCTCGATGGTCTCGAACGCGTCGCGGACGATGTGCAGCGCCTGCTGCTTCTTGCCCGTGTTCTCCTCGGTCTGCATCAGGCGGTTGATCAGCCGCTCGACGATGGAGATCTCGGACTTCTGGAACTGCTTCTGCGCGTGACGGCCCATCGTGTGCGCGACGGGCGTGACGGTGATGTAGCGCTCGGTCGAGGGGTCGGCGTACTCGATGCCGGTGACCTCGTACTCGCCGAACAGCTTCGCGCCGAGTCCGTCCTCCTCGTCCGTGCCCGCGGGCTTCTCCGGTTCGGGTTGGTCTTCTGCGGACATGGTTATCGGACCGGCTTCTCCGCGTTCCCGCGGACGAGTTCGATCAGGCTCACGCCGTTGACCTTCTCGACCTTGTAGTTCACGCCGGAGAGGTCGCCCATCGCGCGGCCCTTCGCGCCGCCGATGCCGGCGATGGTGACCTCGTCGTGCTCGTCGATGAACGAGATGGCGCCGTCGCCGGGGCAGAACGCCGTGACCTGCTTCCCGTTCTTGATGAGCTGAACCCGGACGCACTTCCGGATCGCGGAGTTGGGCTGTTTCGCTTCGATACCTACCTTTTCGAGGACGATACCGCGGCCCTGGGGCGCGCCCTCAAGCGGGTCGGACTGCTCACCGAGACCCCGCTCACGGCGGGCGTACTCCGTGTCGGACCACCGTCGCTTCTGGCGGTCCTGCTTGAGTTTGCGCGCGGCGTATTTGCCGTTTGCCATAGTACCTGCCTGTAGCTAACGGAGCCACTTAAGCATCCCCTTTTGCGACGGCGCGTTACGGCCTGAGCGCGCGCGAGCGGGGGCGATAGCGGGATCTGAACGCGTTTCGCCAGACTAGCTCTGCGCGACGTTCGGGACGGATGCGGTCAGCAGATCGGCTGAGAGGATCGAAACGAAGCGAAAAACGGCGGGGGGTTACGTCAGCTGGATGTCGTCGACGTCGTAGTGGCGCGCGACGAGCGTTCGGGCCGCCTCGATGTTCTCGCCGCCCTTGCCGATGGCCGCGCCGGTGTCCTCCTCGGCGACCTCGGCGTAGGCGATGGTCTCGTCGTCCTCGCTTATCGTCACGTTGTAGACCGCGGCCGGCGACAGCGCGTTGGCGACGAACGCCTCGGCCGTGTCCGCGTCCTCGACGAGTTTGACGTCCCTGCCGATCGTCTCCTCGACGCGGCGGACGTGCCGGCCGCCCGGCCCGATCGCGTCGCCCATGTCGCCCGCGGTCACGAGGATGAGCACGCGGTCGTCCTCGACCACGCAGTCCCGGGCGGTCGCCTCGGTCTCCTCCTCGAACGCGGCGATGAACTGGCGCGCGGCGTCGGACAGGGTTCGCGTCGGCATCAGTCGGCTTGCTGCCGGTTGAACGACCCCATCTTGAGGTCGACGTCGCCGGTGCCGAGCTTGATCGGCTTGCCGACGATGACGTTCTCGGTGACGCCGTCCAGGTCGTCGACCTCGCCGTGGATCGCCGCGTCGAGCAGGTGGTTGACCGTCACCTCGAACGCGGCGCGGGCCAGCACGGAGTCCTTCGAACCGGAGATGCCGTGGCGGCCGATGGACTCGATGGTCCCCTGATTCGTCATGATGTCGGCGACCAGCATCAGGTGTCGGATGTTCACGTCGTCGAGGCCCTGCTCCTCCAGCGTGTCCATCGTCTCCTCGATGATCGCCTCGCGGGCGGCCTCGACGCCGAGGTTCCGGTAGATCTCGTGGATGTTGTTACACGTCGTCCGGGAGGCGTCGACGCCCTCGATCGAGAGCACGTCGCCGAAGGCGGACCCCTCGGTGTAGAGGACGAACTCCTCGCCCTCGTCGGTCTCCTCCTTGCGGATGACGACGCGGGTGACCTCCTCGATCCCCTTGAACGTGATGTCGCGCAGCTCCTCGACCAGTTGCAGGAGGTCGCGGTAGCTGGGCTCCTCGGGGCCGAACTCGATGGCCGACCCCTGCTGGACGGTGTCGACGCCTAGCGAGTCCTCGATGATGCCCGCGATCTCCGCGGCGATCTCGTCGGTACTGTCGACGCGGGGCCAGCGCTCCTGAAGCGTGTCCTCGTTGAGGCTGATCTGGACGCGCATGTCGGCGACATTCGTCGAGATGTCGCCCAGCGCGAGGATCTTCGTCGCCTCGATCTCCCAGACGACCTCGTGGGCGCGCTCGCGGTCGTCCGCGAACTCGTCCTCGAGGAACACCGTCATCATCGGCGTGTCCGGGGTCTTCCGGGCGTCCACCAGCTCGATGAGCCGTGGGAGGCCCTGCGTGACGTCGATCTCCGCGACGCCCGCGTAGTGGAACGTGTTCATCGTCATCTGCGTCCCCGGCTCGCCGATCGACTGCGCGGAGACGGTCCCGACGGGGTCGAGCGGGTCGACGCGCGTGTCGAGGTAGCGGTTCTCGACCGCCTTCGATATCTGGTCCGCCTGCTCGACGGTGACGCCGTCGCGCTCCTCGATCGTGCTGTACACTTCGTCCTTGAGCCGCTTGGGGAGGTCCGTGTCCTCCACGACGGCTTCGATGTCGGCTGTGATCTCAGTCATCGTTCATCGGGGGTTCCGAGGGTGCGGTCGGCTCGCTGGGCTCCGGGAGCTCGTCGGCGCGCCGGGAGTCGGCGTGCTCGGAGAGGTTCGTCGGCGGACGCTTCTCGCCCAGGAACTCCTGCAGCGAGGCGTCGTCGTCGAACTCCGCTTCGAGGACGCGGTCGGCGATGCGGTCGACGTCGATCTCGTTGTCGGCGTCGGAGGACACCTTCACCGGGCTGGTGCCGTCCTCGCCGAACTCGAACTGGACGACGGTGTCGCTCGTGTCGCGGACGGTGCCGTCGTACTGCGTCTCCAGCTCGGAGAGCGCGTTGATGAGGCGGCGCTGCAGGTAGCCGGACTTCGACGTCCGGACCGCCGTGTCGACCAGGCCCTCGCGGCCGCCCATCGCGTGGAAGAAGAACTCCCGCGGGGTGAGGCCGTTCGTGTAGGAGTTCTGCACGAAGCCGTGGGCGTCGGCCGACAGGTCGTCGGGCTTGTAGTGGCTCAGCGTGCGGTCCTCGTAGCCGCGGTTGATCCGCTCGCCGCGAACCGCCTGCTGGCCGACGCAGCCGGCCATCTGGGTCAGGTTCAGCAGCGACCCGCGCGCCCCGGACTCGGCCATGACGACCGCGGGGTTGTCGTCGTCGAAGTGCTCCTCCGCGATGTCGCCTGCGTTGTCACGCGCGCGACCGAGCGTCTGCATGATCTTCATCTCCAGCGTCTCGTCGACGGTGCGGCCCGGCAGGGACTCCAGGTCCCCGTTCTCGTAGGTCTCGATGAGCTCCTCGACGCGGTCGTTCGCGTCGGTGATGGTCTCGTTGATGCGCTCCTCGGCCTCCTGGGGCACCGTCTCGTCGTCGATGCCGATGGAGAAGCCGAAGTGCATGATAGAACGCATCGCCAGCGAGGCGACCTCGTTGATGAACTGGCGGGCGCGGGTCTTGCCGTACACCTTCGCGATGGTGTCGACGACCTCGCCGCCGAACGCGCCGACGCCGCCCTCGTCGATGGTGCCCTCGACGAGCTGGCCGTCCTCGACGACGACCGTGTCGCCGGCTTCGCTGGTGAACTCCAGGTTCAGGTCGTCCGGCAGCAGCTCCGAGAAGATGTCGTGGCCCGTCCAGTAGGGCAGTCCCTCCTCGTCGGTGCCGCTCGGCTCGGGCAGCTCGTCGATGCGCGTCGCGCGCAGCAGGTCGAGCGCCTGGGTCTCGTTGAACTGCGGGTTGGTGTGGGTCAGCAGGTAGGTCCCGCTGATGTGGTCCTGGATCGCGCCGATGATGTTCTCGCCGAAGCGCGGCGAGAGGATCTGCTCCTGGACGCGCATCAGCACGCGCGCCTCGGCGCGGGCCTCCTCGTTCTGGAGGGCGTGCATGTTCATCTCGTCGCCGTCGAAGTCCGCGTTGTACGGCGGGCAGACGACGGTGTTGAGCCGGAACGTCTTGTACGGCATCACGACCACCTCGTGGGCCATGATGGACATCCGGTGCAGCGACGGCTGGCGGTTGAACACGACGATGTCGCCGTCGATGAGGTGGCGGTTCACCTCCCAGCCGGGCTCGACCTTCTCGGCGAGCTCCTCGCAGTTCTTCTCGGTCACCTTCAGGCGGCGGCCGTCCGGTCGGCGGACGTAGTTCGCGCCCGGATGACCCTCGGGACCGTTGGAGACGTAGCGGCGCGCGTCCCGGAGGTTCCGCTCGTTGACGTTCATCGTCTGGGTCATCTCCTTGGCGACGCGGTCGGGCACGCCGACCTCGTTGAGCGAGAGCGTCGGGTCGGGCGAGATGACGGTCCGGGCCGAGAAGTTCACGCGCTTCCCGGACAGCGAGCCGCGGAA
The DNA here is from genome assembly GCF_003675875.1 of Halostella limicola. Taxonomy (NCBI): domain Archaea; kingdom Methanobacteriati; phylum Methanobacteriota; class Halobacteria; order Halobacteriales; family Natronoarchaeaceae; genus Halostella; species Halostella limicola. Next base: position 951,570 of record NZ_RCDI01000002.1, read on the forward strand.
GCGGCCCTCCTTGCCCTTCAGGCGCTGGCTGAGCGTCTTCAGCGGCCGGCCGGAGCGGTGGCGCGCCGGCGGCGTGCCGCTGATCTCGTTGTCCATGAAGGTGGTGACGTGGTACTGGAGCAGCTCCCAGAGGTCCTCGATGATGAGCTGGGGCGCGCCGGCCTCGCGGTTCTCCATGAACCGCTGGTTGATGCGGATGATGTCGACCAGCTTGTGCGTGAGGTCGTCCTCGCTGCGCTGGCCGTTGTCCAGCGTGATCGAGGGTCGCGCGGTGACCGGCGGCACCGGCAGCACCGTCAGGATCATCCACTCGGGCCGCGAGCGCTCGGGGTTGATGCCGAGCACCTCGATGTCCTCGTCCGGGATGTCCTCGAACCAGTCCCGGATGTCGCTCGGCATCAGCTTGTTCATGTCCTCCTCGGTGAGGTCCACGTCGAGCGCCTTCTCGATGGCCTTGCGGTCGTCCTCGCGCGGGCGGAACTCGCCCGAGAGGATCTCGTTGACCCGCGAGAGGGCGATGCCGGTCTCGTCGGCGAGCTCGTTCGGGCTCGTCGGCTCCTCGTCCTCGTCCTCGTCGCCCTGCATCGCGGCGGCGATCATCTGCGGGTACTCGCTGGAGAGGACCTGCTGGACCTCGTAGTACGTGGTCGGCTTCTCGTGGTTGATGTCGAACTGGACCTCGCCGCAGTGCGGGCAGCGGTCCTTCTTGCGTGCCTGCCGGATGGCGGCCTTCGTCACGTCGCTGATGTCGTTGCCGAGATCGACCGTCGTCTGGAGCTGCTCGCTGAACTCCGCCTTCTCGTCCTCGGTGAGCGTGAGCCGCGAGCAGTCCCGACAGGTGCCGCGAAGCAGGCGGCGGATGAGCTTCGTGAAGCCGACGTGGATGACGGGCGCCGCGAGCTCGATGTGCCCGAAGTGGCCGTTACAGGAGCCGGAGTGCTGGCCGCAGGTCTTGCACTCCAGACCGGGGTCGATGACCCCGAGACGCGGGTCCATCAGCCCCATGTCGATGGGGAACCCGTCGTCGTCGTAGGTGTCGGCCGTGATGATCTTCGTCGCGCTCATGTCCCGATACTCCTCGGGGTCCATCAGCCCGAAGCTGATTTCGCCGATCTCTTTGGGTGTCTGGTTCGTTGCCATGTTAGACTGCGTCCTCCAGTTCCAGTCGCGGCGCGATACCGAGCGCCTTCATCTCGTCGAGCAGGAGCTTGAACGCGTAGCTCATCTCGATCTCGTGGACGTCCGTCTCCTCGCCGCAGTTCGGACAGTAGACGCGGTTCTGCTCGACGTTCTCGACCGCGCTCATCCCGCAGTTACCGCAGACGTGGATGAACTCGCGGTCGGACTCGTCGAGGAGCCGTTCTTTCAGCGCCATCGCGGCGCCGTGCCCGATGAGCACGTCGCGCTCCATCTCCCCGACGCGCAGGCCGCCCTCGCGGGCGCGGCCCTCGGTGGGCTGGCGGGTCAGCACCTGCACCGGACCGCGCGAGCGGGCGTGGAGCTTGTTCGAGACCATGTGGTACAGCTTCTGGTAGAAGATCGTCCCGACGAAGATCTCGGCCTCGATCTTCTCGCCGGTGACGCCGGAGTACATGATCTCCTTCCCGCTTGACTTGAAGCCCTTCTCCGTCAGCGCGCCGCGGAGCTCGTCCTCGTCCTCGCCGGTGAAGGCGGTCCCGTCGACGCGGCGGCCTTCGAGCGAGCCGACCTTGCCGCCGATCATCTCCAGCACGTGGCCGACCGTCATGCGCGACGGGAGCGCGTGCGGGTTCAGGATGAGGTCCGGAACGAGGCCCTCCTCGGTGAACGGCATGTCCTCCTGGGGCGCGATGTGGCCGACGACGCCCTTCTGACCGTGCCGGGAAGCGAACTTGTCGCCGAGTTCGGGGATGCGCTCGTCGCGCACCGACACCTTCGAGAGCTTGGAGCCGTCCTCGCCCTCCATCAGCGTCACCGTGTCGACGACGCCGCTCTCGCCCGAGCGCATGGTGACGGAGGTCTCACGGCGCTTCTGGGGGGAGAGCCCGCCCATGTCGTCCGGCTCTTCGAGGAACCGGGGCGGACTCGTCTTGCCCAGCAGGACGCTGTTCTCGTCGACCTGCGTCTCGGGGTTGACCAGCCCGTCCTCGTCTAAGTGGTTGTACGCGTCCTCGCCGCGGGCGCCGCGGACGTCCTGGCTCGGGATCTCGAAGCGGTCCTCCTGGCCGCCGGGGTAGCGGCGCTCCTCGCCCTCGTAGGTGCGCAGGAAGTGCGAGCGGGCGAGCGCGCGGTCGACCGACCCGCCGTTCAGCACCAGCGCGTCCTCGATGTTGAACCCCTCGTAGGACATGACGGCGACGACGAAGTTCTGCGCCGCGGGGCGCTCGTCGTAGCCGATCTGCTCGGTGGTCTGGGTCTTGACCATCGAGAGCTGCGGGTAGTGCAGGAGGTGCTGGCGCGTGTCGGGGCGGATGCGGTAGTTCGCCGCCGGCAGGCCGAGCGACTGCTTGATCATCCCCGCGCCCATCGTGATGCGCGGCGAGGCGTTGTGCTCGGGGTAGGGGATCATCCCCGACCCGATGCTGAAGATGAGCTGCGGGTCGATCTCCAGATGGGTGTGGTCCTCGGTGATGTCCTCGCGCTCGACGGCGACGTAGATGTCCTCCTCCTCCTCGGCGTCGATGAACTCGACGTAGCCGTGCTCGACGAGGTCCTCGAAGTCGAGGGTGCCCTCCTTGACGGCCTCTATCTCCTCGTCGGAGATGAGCGTCTCGCCGTCCTCGACGACCAGCAGCGGGCGGCGCGCCCGCCCGGCGTCCGCGTTGACGATGACCTCGCGAGTGCGGTCCTTGACCGAGACGTTGACCATCTCGCTCACGTCGCCGCGCCGGCGCGCTTCGCGGATCTGCTCGGCGAGCTGGTGGGGGTCCGGGTGGGTCCCGACCAGGCTCCCGTTGACGTACACCTTGGCTTCTCGCTGTTGTTGCTGACTCATGTGTTAGTCTCCCTCCGCTCGTCGGTCGACGCCCTCGATGCCGGGGATGCCCTCGACACCCATCGACGCCAGTTCGCGTTTCAGTCCCTGTTCGTCCTCGACGTTCTGTGACAGCTCCATGGCCTGCGCGAAGTTCTTCACCAGACCGCAGTTCGGACCCTCCGGCGTCTCGGAGGGACCGATACGCCCCCACTGGGTGGCGTGCAGGTCGCGCGCCTCGAAGTGCGGCTGCGACCGGCTGAGCGGCGAGCGCAGGCGGCGCAGGTGCGACAGCACGCCCATGAAGTTCGTCCGGTCGACCAGCTGGGAGACGCCGGAGCGGCCGCCCACCCAGTTGCCCGTCGCGATCGGGTGTTCCAGCCGCTCGGTCAGCACGTCGGAGCGGACGACGGTGTTGACCGAGAGCTGTCGGTTGCGCATGTTGGCGCGCTCGAGCTGGTACTTCACGTCCCGGGCGAGCTTGTTCAGCGCCGTCCGGAACAGGTCCTTCATCAGGTCGCCGCTGACCTTCAGGCGCTTGTTCGCGTAGTGGTCCTTGTCGTCGGACTCGCGGCGGCCGAGCGCGAGCTCGAAACAGGCCTCGGCCATCCGGCAGAGGTAGTACGCCTTGTTGATGCGGACGTCCTCCTCCTCGACGCCCTCCTCGTGGAGGTGCGGCAGGAGGTAGCGGTCGATGACGTAGTTGGCGCGTTTCAGCTGGTAGTTCTTCCCCTGGCCGGAGGCGACGCGCTTGCCCAGCGCCTCGATGGCCTCCTCCTCGGACTGGACCTCGGCGGCCTCCAGGTTCTCCAGCATGAACTTCACGATCTCGGGGTCGTCCGAGACGCGGTGGACGATCTCCTCGTCGGACTCCAGACCGAGCGCGCGGACGAGCGTGACGAAGTTGATGCTGCCCGACACGGACGGGAACGACACTTCGAGCAGGCCGTCGCGGGTCCGCTCGACCAGCACCAGCGCGCGGTAGCCCCGGCGCTGGGAGAACGTCTTGGCGACCTGGATCTCGTCGCCGTACTTCGTGTCGTACTCCGCGAGAATCTTGTTCGGCGCGAGGTCCTCGCTGGTCATCAGCACGCGCTCGGAGCCGTTGACGAGGAAGTAGCCGCCGGGGTCGGCCGGGTCCTCGCCGATCTCGATGAGCTCCTCGTCGGAGAAGCCGGCGATGTTACACTTCTCGGAACCGACCATGATCGGCATCCGGCCGATCTTCGTCTCCGTGCTGTCGACGACCCGGTCCTCGCCCTCCTCGGGGTCGCCTTTCACGATGCTCATCTCCATGAACACCGGGGCGGCGTAGGTGATGTTCCGCAGGCGGGCCTCCTGCGGGTACAGCAGCTCCTCGCTGCCGTCGGCCTCGCGGACCCGCGGCGTGACGACGCGGACGTCGCCCAGCTCCACGTGAACCGGCTCCTCTCCCTCCTTGTCGCCGATGTCGGTGTCGATCGTCTCCTTCTCGTCGACCACCTGCTGCATGCCGCGGTTCAGGAAGGCGTTGAACGAGCGGTAGTGGTGTTCGGCGAGCCGTTCTTTCGAGAAGTACTCCTTCGAGATCGCGCGTCGGTCTTGTCGTTCCATGTTATTCTACGACTAGTCGGTAGACGACTGCTTCGTCTGTCGTTCGGGAGTCTCGGACGATCTTGATCACGTTCCCGACCTCGGCGTCGTCGGGCAGCGCGGGGTCGGCGCGCTTGATCTTCGGTAAGTCCGTCCGGTCGATGTTGTACTCTTCTAGCACGTCCTCGACGGCGTCCTCGTCGAGGACGGTGTGCTCGGGTACCAGGTTGTGTTGGCTTACATCTACCATGTGTGTCTGACCAGGGGAGAAGCTGCTGTCACGAGATACTACAGGCTGTTACACGCGGGGAGGATTTAAGGCTTGCCAAGTTGATTGGCATGCGCGGCTACGGGAGGAGAGGGCGAGCACGACGGCGGCGGGAGGCGGATGGATTCCTGGTCAGGTATCCGGTATGATGACGTTGTGCTATAAATCGTTTGTGGGGAGGTGACACGGATTCGCGGGACGGGAGCGGTCCGGTGACGGCTCCGGAGGCGGGCGCTTTAGAAAGTCTTAAGTTTACAACCCGGAAATGGTAGGATGCGTTCAGCCCGGGTGGTGTAGTGGCCCATCATATGACCCTGTCACGGTCGTGACGCGGGTTCAAATCCCGCCTCGGGCGCTTCTTCCGATTTCCAATTCTCTAGTGAGGCGTCTCGTCGTCGATCCTCGTGGTTGCCAACTGCGCGAACGTTCGAGTACGATAGCGGAGCCACCGGTCGTCGATGAACAACCCGCGAAATGGCGACGAGACTGAGGCCTCCGTACTCGCCCGGCTAGTGGATCCCTGCGTAACAGTCGCCGTCCCGTTCGAGGACAGCGACCGGTACGGCCCTGATCGCAGACGACGGCCGGAGTCGCCACCGCGTCCGGTGCGATACCGCTGGGTGAACGGTACCGTTCGGCGCAACCGCTACACGCCCACTGCAGGTCCGGAGCCGATGGGCGTCAGATAACTGCTGGCGGACCGGGTCGGCGTCTCCCGGTCGCGCCGCGCGCCAACGCCTACCACTGAGCGGAGAGATCGACACCGCTTAATAATGCCGGCAGCAATGAGGAAATGCGTTCGAAAGCCCGGGTGGTGTAGTGGCCCATCATACGACCCTGTCACGGTCGTGACGCGGGTTCAAATCCCGCCTCGGGCGCTTCTTCCGACTTTCAGTTCTCCAGCGCCTCGTCTCGATGCTGAGCGACGATTCTTCCGACTGGCGAGCGCCCGCTACCGCGTCTCGCTCGCCCGCGGACTCGCCCCACCGTGGGGCGTGTCGCGCTTGCGGACCCGCACGGCGCGGACGGCCTCCGTCGCGTCGTCGACGAGCGTCACTTCGCCAGGCTCTGTCGGGGTCCGCTCGCCGAAGGAGGCGCCCATGTAGGTCGGGCGGGCCGCTTCGAGCGCCTCGCGGTCGGCGCGGGAGGTGAGACGGTGTGCGAGTACGAGGTCGGCCTGCGAGACGGCGACTCCGGGGAGCGCGCTGGGGCGCTGCGTCGCGGCGACGAGGCTGACCCCCGGCTGTCGCCCGCGGGTCAGGACCCGTCGCAGCGCCGGCCCGGCGATTCCCTCGAAGAACGCGTGGGCTTCGTCGACGAGGAGCCACGGGAGGCGGTCGACGGCGTCGGCGACGCAGGCGTCGTACAGGCCGAGGGCGACCGCGCGGACGATCGCGTTCATCGCGGCGGCCGAGAGCCCGGAGAGGTCGAGCACGGTCGCTCCCCCGTCGAGGAGGTCCGCGGGGGCCAGTCCGTCGGGGGAGAAGACGCCCCACGTCGCGGCGAGCCCGAGGTGATTGCGCGCGGCGAGGCGGTGTTCCGCCGCCGCATCGGCTTCCTCGACGGTCGCTTGCATCTCCGACAGCGACGCCGCGTCGGCGGCTGCCCGCCACACGAGTGCGCCCGGGCCTGACGACGGCGAGAGGTCGAGCAGCCCGCACCACGCCCGCGGCGGTACTGCGTCCGCCCGCACCGTCGGCGACGCCGGGACGGACGCGTCCACGTCGTCCGCGCCCGACGCGAGTCCGCGGAAGACGCCCATCGGGTCGACGACGACGGGGGCGACGCCGGACGCGCGGGCGAGCTCCTCCGCGAGGACGCCCAGCGTGTACGACTTTCCGTAGCCGCGCTTGCCGACGACGAGCGCGGCGTGGGGACGGTCGACGTCGAGCCGACACGGCGCGCCGGGGCTGCCGTCGCGGGCGCGAAACGACCCGAGGTCCGCCGCCGGCCCGCGGTCGTCGTCGCGGCCGAGCACGTGAGCCATAGCGACGGTGGCCGCGGGGTCGTACTTGAACCTGCAGACGGCCGTCGACGACCGAGGGCTCGTCGAGGGGCCGGTCGACCGGTCTCGTCGATCGAGCAGTGCGACACCTCGGGCTGCAGGACGGCGACGCCTATCACCCTCGGAACCGATCGCAGCGCATGGACGTTCGCGACGCGCGACCCGCGGACGCCGCGGCGGTGAACCGCGTCCACCTCGACGCCGTCGCCGAACTCGGACCCGAGGCGTACGACGAGGCGCAGGTCGCCGCGTGGGGGAGTTCGGACCCGTCCGACTACGACCTCGCCGGCGGCGACAACCGCTTCGTCGTCGCGGAGATCGACGGCGAGGTCCGCGGGTTCGGCGAACTGGCCTACGAGGCGGGCGACTACCTCGATCCGGCGGCCGACGCCGAGGTGAAGGCCGTGTACGTTCATCCCGCAGCGGTACGGCGAGGGGTCGGGTCCGCGCTCCTCGCGGAACTGGAGCGCGACGCGCGGGAGAGCGGCTTCCAGACGGTCGGTCTCTGGGCGTCGCGCAACGCCGTGCCGTTCTACGAGCGCAACGAGTACGAGCGGGTCGCGGAGCGAACCCACGAGTTCGGCGGCGAGGTCGAGGGGTCGGTCGTCGAGTTCCGGAAGGACCTGACCGGCGACTGAGGGTTTAAGTGCGAAAACGGGGGCAGACCCCGCATGCGAACGTTCGACCGATTCGCGGCCGACGAGCGCGCCATCGAGGGACTGCCGATCCGACTGGTCATCGCGCTAGTCGTCGGCGTCGCCAGCCTGAGCGTGATGATGAACATGCTCTCCGGCGTCGGGAGCCTCGCGGTGAGCGAACTCGACGCGCAGCCGTCCCCCGACGTGGTCACGCCGGGTCAGCAGGACGTGGAGGTACTCGTCGTCGACGACGACGGCGACCCGGTCGCCGAGGCGACCGTCGTCGTCCGCGGCGACACGGCGGATCTCGACGGGACGAAGACGGCGACGACGGGGACGGACGGGCGGGCGACGGTGACTGTCGACCCCGCGCTCGGGCCGAATCAGGACGAGGGCGAACTGGAGATAGACATCAAACCGCCGAGCGGCGACGAGTACGTCGACCGGCGGGCGAACACGGCGGTGCTGGTGGTAGAAGAGTAGCGACGCCACAAAGCGGGCGGAGTCCGCGCGGAGCGGGCGACGGACGGGACAGTGGACGGCCCGGGGCTGCCGTCGCGGGCGCGAAACGACGCCAGGTCAGCCGCCGGAACACGAGACGCCCCGACCTCTGCTACCGCGTTCCCGGACGCCGCGCCGTCAGCCGTCCCAGTCGATCCAGTCCTGCTCCCAACCGCGGCGGGACTGCGCCTCGCGCTCGGCGAACTCGCGGTCCTCGCGGGCGGTCCGGTTGCGCTCGATGGCGCCGGCCTGCTCGCCCTCGACCAGAAGCGGGGAGAACGCGACCGACCCCAGCGGCGTCGGCTCGTCGTCCTCGAAGGCGGTCAGCGTCTGCTGTTTCGCGCCGACGGGCATCACCAGGCGGCCGTCGTCGTCGAGCTGGTCGAACAGCGCGGGCGGCGGCTGGACGGCGGCGGCTTCGAGCAGGATGCGGTCGAACGGCGCGTACTCCGGCAGGCCGTCGGCCCCGTCGCGGCAGTCCACCAGGACGCCCTCGTAACCGGCGTCGGCGAGGTTCTCGCGGGCGTCGAGCACGACCCGGCGGGTGATGTCGACGGCGTGGACGTTGGCTTCGCCGGCGATCTCGGCGAGGACGGCCGCTGTGTAGCCGACGCCCGCGCCGACGACGAGCACGGAGTCGCCGGACTCGGCGTCGAGGGCTTCGAGCAGACGGGCCGCGGTGCTCGGCGCGAGGACGCGCGTCCCGAGCCGTTCGTGGGAGGTGTCGGCGTAGGCGGCGCGCTCGTCGGTGACGAACTCGTGGCGGGGGACCGCCCGCATCGCGACGCTGAGGCGGTCGCTCCGGACGACCCCCTTCGCCTCGTGTTCGAGGCTGTCGACCATGTCGTCGCGCAGTACGGCGGGTTCCATAGCCGATCTACCGACTCGACGCTAATCAATCGCGCGCTTGGACCCGGTTACCGCCTGCCGATCCGTCCCCGGAACGTCGCGCACGTCGACCGACTCGAACCCGGCGTCGAGCCACTCGCGGTACGCCGCCGCGGAGCGCGGACCGCTCTCGCCGGTCGCGAGCGCCGCGATCGCGTCGGCCGTCGCGCCGGGCGACCGGTCCGCGAGACGGTCCACGACCACGACGGTACCGTCGGGAGCGAGCGCGTCGGAGAGGCGGTCGATAAGATCGCGGGTTCCGTCCGCGGGCCGCCGGCGGTCCGCGGCGGGGACGAACGCGAGGTCCGCTTCGGGGAGCGGCTCGTCGTCGGTGACGAGGTCGACCGGTTCGTGCGCGAGGAACGGTCGGGAGACCTCGACGGCCTCGGAGCGGTCGACCAGCGTCACGTCGAAGCCGCGGGCGACGAACTCCTTGGCGTAGGTCCCGGGCGCGCCGCCGACGTCGAGTACGCGGTCGGCGGCCGGCCGCTCGCGGACCGCGGCGGTCACGCAGGCGCGGACGGTCGACTCGTCGGTCGCCGCGACCGCGCCGAGGCGGTTCCGCGTCCAGTCGTCAGACCGGTCAGGCGGGTCGCCCGTCCGCATCGTCTCCGGGAGCGACGCCAGCGCGTCGAACCGGTCGAGGGCGTGCGGGAGACGACCGATCGAGCGCACGTCGGTCTTGGCGAGCAGGCCGAGCGCACGGTTGGTCGGCTCGTGGGACTCGCCGACGCGTTCGAGAAATCCCTCGGTCGCGAGGGCGTCGATCGTCGCGCGCACGGCTCGCTCGGTGGTGTCGGTCTCGGCGGCGATATCGGCGGGATCGCCCGCGCTGGTCAACAGCGCGTCCAGCACGCCGGTCTCGCGGGCGGCCCACAGCAGCGCGAGCGTCTCGACGGACGCCGCGCCGCGCTCTCGTGTCGGCATGCGACCGCCTTCGGTCGCGACCGACAAAAACGGTCATAGAGTCGGTTGTCGGTCAGTTCCGTATTTCGCCGACGCGGGGACGGCGATAGCGGTACACAGTCCGTCCCTATCAGTCGCCGCCGCGCATCTGGACGAATCGGACCCCGCCGTGGTCCTCGCGTTCGAGGCCGTCCTCGGTCTTGCGGATCAGCTGGAGCGACTGGTGGCGCGTGCCGACGGGGGCGAGCACCCGCCCGCCGGTCCGCACCTGGTCGATCACGGCGTCGGGGACCGAGGCCGTCGCACAGGTGAGATACGCCGCGTCGTATGGCGCGTGCTCGGGCCAGCCCTCGCGACCGTCGCCCCGCCGGATCGATATCTCGCCGTAGCCGAGGTCCGCAAGCGTCTCGCGGGCCCGCTCGGTGAGTCGCTCGCCGTACTCGACGGAGTAGACGTTCTCGGGGCCGACCACCTCGGCGGTGACGGCGGCGTGGTAGCCACAGCCCGTGCCGATCTCCAGCACCCGATCGCCGGGCGAGAGCCGCAGGAGGTCGGTCATGATGGCGACCATGTGCGGCGCGCTGATCGTCTGGTCGTCGCCGATGGGCAGCGGGTGGTCCTCGTACGCGCGGTCGCGGCGGGACTCCGGGACGAACTCGTGGCGCGGGACCGCCCGCATCGCCGCAAGCGTCGCCTCGTCGTCGACGCGCTTCGCGAGCCGGTCGACGAGTTTCCCGCGGCGCTCCTCGTAGTCCTCCCCACCCCCGAACATGGCTACCAGGCCGACCAGGCGCTCGTCGTCTGGTCCCGGCCGTACAGCCGCTTGATGTCCTTCGCGATGGCGGCGTCGCCGTCGTAGTCCAGCTTGTCGAACTGGTACCCCTCGGCGTCGTCGCGGATGACGATGCCCTCGATCTCGAACTCCTCGTCACCGTGCTCCTCGACCTCGCCGACGGTGAACTCGTAGTCGCCGGGGACGAACACCTCGACGCTGCGGGTGTCCTCGCGGTTCCCGGTCCCCTCCTTGGGGTGGATGGTCGCGTTGACGCTCACGTTGTCGACGGCGCGCGTCCAGAACGTGTCGACGTCCTCGACGGTCGCCTCCTCGACGCGGCGCTGCTCGTCGAGTTCGAGGCCGGTGATCCGCACCGTCATGATCGCCTCCTCGGTGTCGAGCACGAACTCCTCACCGACGGCGACGGTCTCCTCGGGCGGCGCCTCGGCGGTCGCGGTGAACGACTCGCCGTCCTGAGAGACAACGACGTCGCGGCTCACTTCCTCGTCCTCCTCGATGCTAGTCTTGTGAACGTGGCTGCACTCGGTGCAACGCACCGTGGCCTGTCCACCGGGCTTGAGCACCTCGTGGACGGTCTCGATGTCCGGCGAACAGGACGGGCAGGTGGCCGCGACCCGTTCGGAAACGTCAGTCATGACCGACACTACTGGCCGTGCGCGTAAAAGCGATCGGAGTTGCGCGCTCGGGTGCGGGAGCCGCGCGTTACGTCGAAAGCGGCGTCTCGGGACGCCGCGCCCGCTCACCGGTCGAGCCGTCGGCAGGCGTCGAATCGGTCGTCGGTTAGATAGACGTCGCCGTCTCGGACCTCGATGGTCACCGCGTCGAGCGAGTCGCCGCGGCAGGGGCCCGCGGTACAGAACCCGTCGCCGCACTCGAACCGAGCGCCGTGTTCGTGGCAGACTACCTGCCCGTCGCTGACGATGGCGCCGTCGCCCGGGTCCAGACGCACCTTCGGCTTGTGTGGGCAGGAGTTGCGCCACGCCAGCACGTCGTCGCCGGAGCGCTGGAGGATGAACTCCGTTCCGCGCCGCCCGTCGAGCGCTTCGCACCGGAGCGTGCTCTCGCGGGGGACGTCCGCTACGGGCGCGACGAAGCGGGACTCGCCGTCCTCGTCCGTCGGGTCGGCGTTCGACGCGCTGTCGTCGGTCCCGCCGGAACTGCTCACGCTGAACCGGAACATCGCGTCGCCGGCGCTCACCTCGCCCTCGTCGTCGTGGATCCGGGCGGTCTCCTCCCCTCCCTCGGCCTCGACCGAAACGCGGTTCCCTTCACGCATGGGGACGACGTTGTTAGGCGGGCCTAAAACGCCTTTCGGAGCGCAGTCCCGCGACCCCCAGCGGGGGGCCCTCGATCACCCCGGACTCGGCTCCTCTACGCCCGACGTCTCGTCGACGGTCTCGTCCGACTCCTCGGTGCCGGCGGTCGACGTGTCGACCGTCGACGTCCGGCCGTGGAGCCAGTTGTCGAGGGCGAGGGGGCCGCTCCCGGTGATGAACAGCATGGACGCGAGGCCGAACAGCGAGATGTGGGCGATGACGGGGTCGTCGGGCAGGCCGAACAGCGTCGTGGTGAACAGGACGAACGCGACCCCGCAGCTCGCGCGGGTGAACAGGCCGAGGATCAGGACTGTCCCGAGCGCCATCTCGGTGAGGCCGGCGCCGACGACCCACATCCCGGGCTCGACCGGGACGACCGCGGTCAGGTCGTACTTCTCGACGACCTGAAGGGCGCGGCCGGGATTCAGCAGCTTCTCGACGAAGCCGAGGTAGACGAAGTTGAACCCGAGCGCAATGCGGACTGCCGTCGCCGCGTAGTCCTCGTAGGGCGAGACGACGGCGTCGAAGCGCCGCGAGACGTTCCGGACCGGGTCGATAGAGGAGTACAGCGTCCGGTCGTCGTCGGCCACCTCCTTGAACATCTGGTCCGCGCTGGGGCGGCCGCTCCCGACGAGGACGATGCCGAGGAGCGCGCCGACGTACTCGCTTGCGAGCAGGAGTTGGGGCTCGAAGGGGAGCCGCGCGAGGTAGGCGAGAAGCCCGAGGGCGGCGACGAACCGCGTCGCGAACCCGAACAGCAGGAGGAAGCCGATGCCGACCTGAAACAGGCGCGTTACCGCTGGCACCGCGGGGCTGAAGAAGTAGCCGGCGAACCCGGCGCCCACGAGCGGGAGGCCGATGCTCAGCCGGAGCATCCACGGGACGAGGTCGACGTACTCGTGGAGCGTGTTCCGGAGCACCGCCAGGTCGTACGCCGCGGGTCTGTAGCGGAGGTAGCCGGCCACCGCCACGGCGACGGCCAGCCCGCCGCCGGCGAACAGCGCGGCGTTGAGCGGGTCGCTCAGTACGTCGATCACGAAACGGATCGCGTCGACGGGATCGCCGGACCCCTCGGTGACGTACCGGACGTGGGCCCGCGCCCGTCCGGCGATCGTCGTCAGGAGCGCCGTCGTCGCCAGGATCCAGACGCCCGCACGTCGGGTGAACATAGGCTGTTGTAGGGGCGACGCCGCCGAAAAACCCGGGTGTTCGTTCGGCGCGTTCGAACCTATCGGACGCGCTGACCTAGCGGACGCCCTCGGGCAGGGCGACTTCCTCGCCGTCGGCGTACACGGTCGGGTCGCGGATGATCCCGTCGAGGTGGACGGGGGCGTCGGTGTCGCCGCCGATGCCCGCGTCGTCGCCGATCGCGACGTGGACCGTGCCGCCGGCCTTCTCGTCGAGGAGGACGGAGCCGACGAGTTCGGTGACGGCGACGTTCGTGCCGATGCCGAGCTCGGCAAGGTTGTAGGCCGCGTCGCCGACCTCCTCGGCGGCGGTCTCGACCTGTTCGCGGACCTCGTCATCGCTGATCGACGTGACGGTCCCGTCCTCCACCTCGAACGAGAGCGTCTCGCCGTCGCCGAGCAGGCCGTGGGGCATCATCGTCCCGTCGACGACGTACGTCCCGTCGGCGCTCTCGGGGCTGACGAACACCTCGCCCGCGGGCAGGTTCGAGAAGTCCCCGGGCTCGCGGACCATGCCGGTGTCCGAGAGCCACTCGCGGTCCCCGGGGTAGAACGTGATGTCGGTGCCCCGTTCCGTCGTCACGCGGACCTCCTCGGCGTCGGCGACCTGCTCCAGCATCGCCTCGCACTCGGCGGCGATGGACTCGTAGTCGGCGTCCAGGCCCGTGGTGAACACCTCCTCCGTGATGCCGGGCAGCGTCGCGCCGCGAGCGCCGGCCTCGCAGGCGTCGCCGCGTGCGCGAGTGTGGCTCAGGCTCTTCGTCGTCGGCGCGAGGAACACGTCGGCCTCCCGCATCGCCGCCGCGACGGGGGCCGGCGGCTCCTCGCCGTGCTGGTCGCCCGGCGGGTACCGAACGATCGTCGCGTCGTCGGTGATCTCGCTCGCCACCTCGTACAGCGCCTCGCCGATCGGCTCGCGCTTGTCGTCGGTGACGACGGCGCAGGACTCGTCGGCCCCGAGGTTCAGACACTGTTCGACCGCAGTCTCGGCGGGTTCCCGAAGGTCGGTCATGGGAGCACGTGCGCGCGGCGGGGGGTTAGTCCTTGTCTTCGATCCGCTCGAACGCGACCTCGCCGGAGTCCGTATCGAGTACGGCGACGTGGAGCGGGTCGGGAGCGGGCGGGATGGCGATACCGCCGGGGTTGATCCGGGCGGTGTCACCCTCCTCGTGGGCGCGCTGGTGGGTGTGGCCGTGGAGGACGTAGTCGTACTCGCCGCGCTCGACCAGCGCCTGTACGATGGGCATGCTGGTGCCGTGGTACACCGCGAACTCGGTGCCGTCGAGCGTCAGCTCGGCCATCTCGCCGTGGTACGTGCCGAACGCCTCGACCGCCGCCTGCAGGTTCCACTCGCCGTCGTTGTTGCCCCGAACGACGTGGAACTCCCACTCGTCGGACTCGAACGGCGTCGCCGAGAACGGCGCGACCACGTCGCCGCAGTGGACGACGGCGTCGACGCCCTCGTTCTCGAAGTGTTCGACCGCCCGCTCCACAAGGTCGACGTTGTCGTGCGTGTCCGAGACGATGCCGATACGCATGTGCGGCGGTACGGCGACACTCGGGATAAGCGTAGGCGGTCGCGGCGAGACCGGAAAACGGTGCGCCGCGGTCGGCGCCGGTCAGTCCCGGCGGAGCGCCTCGACGGCGGCGAGCGGTTCGCCGGTGAGTGCGCGGAGGTACGCGCCGCCGGCGATCGAGAGGTGGTCGAAGTTCTCGCGCCCGAGGTCGTACATCTCGACGGTGCGGGAGGTGTCGCCGCCGCCGACAACCGAGAAGCAGTCGCTCTCGGCGACCGCGCGGAGCACCTCGACGGTGCCGTAGCTGAACCGCTCGTCCTCGAAGACGCCGAGCGCGCCCTTGACCAGGACGGCCTCGCTCTCCTCGACGTGCGGGACGTACTTCTCGACGGTGTCGTGGCCGACGTCCATGTAGGAGACGGACTTCTCGTCGATGTCGTCGACGTCGTGCTCGGCGCGCTCGCCGTTCTCGTCTTCGTAGGCCATGTCCTCGGCGAGCGCGATGCGGTCGCCGTACTCCTCCAACACGCGTTCGATGGTCTCCGCGTTCTTCTCGTAGTTGTCGTCGTAGAGGTCGGGACCGTCGGGCAGGTCGCGGCCGACCGGGTAGCCCGCGGCGCGGAGGAACAGCTCGCCGACGACGCCGCCGAGCAGGAACTGGTCGACCTTCTCGTCGAGATGCTCCATCGCGGCGATGACGTCCTCGGCCTTGGTGCCGCCGAGCGCCATCGTCACCTTGCCGTCGAACTCGCGGCGCTCGACGCTGGTGTTGTACTCGTACTCGTCGACCATCACGCGGCCCGCGTAGGCGTCCATCACCTGCGGGAAGCCGACGATGGAGGCGTGCGCGCGGTGGGCCGCGGAGTAGGCGTCGTTGACGTAGGCGTCGAACTCGGGCGCGAGCGTCCGCACGAAGTCGCTCTCGGCGTGCTCCTCGGGGGAGCGGTCGCCGAGCTCCTCGTCTTCGAGGAAGCGGACGTTCTCGAGCAGGAGCGCCTCGCCGCCCTCGGTGTCGTCGATGGCGGCCAGCGCGTCCTCGCCGTACACGTCGTCGACGAACGCCACGTCGCGGTCGAGGTGGGAGGCGAGCACCTCGGCGTGGGACTCCAGCGAGACGAACGAGTCGCGCCCGGGGCGGCCCTGATGGGCCATCATGACGACCGCGTGGCCGTCGTCGAGCAGCTCCTGCACCGTCTCGGCGTGGCGCTCGAAGCGGCGGTTGTCCTGCGCGCGCCCGTCCTCGATGGGCGCGTTCAGGTCGAGTCGGACCAGCAGCCGCTGTTCGGGGTCGAGGTCGTCGAGAGTGTCGAACATGGGTTAGGCCGAAGGCTCGACCTCTGCGGACTTGTCCGTTTCCGTCTCGGCCACGAGACCGGCCATGTCCAGCATGCGGTTCGCGAAGCCGTACTCGTTGTCGTACCAGGCGAGGATCTTCACGAGGCCGTCCTCGGCCTCGACCTCCATCGTGGAGTTGAGATCGACCAGCGAAGAGAAGGGGACGCCGACGATGTCGCGGGAGACGACCTCGTCCTCCGTGTAGCCGAGGACGCCTTCGAGGTCGCCGTGGGCGGCCTCCTTGATCGCCTCGTTGACCTCCTCGGCGGTGACGTCTTCCGCCAAGTCGACGGTGAAGTCAGTGATGGAGCCGTCCGGGACGGGGACGCGCATCGCCATCCCGTCGAGCTTGCCCTCGAGTTCGGGCAGGACCTCGGTCGTCGCCTGCGCGGCGCCGGTCGAGGTCGGGACGATGTTCTCGGCGGCGGCGCGGCCGCGGCGGGTCTTGGCCATCGGCCCGTCGATGAGGTTCTGCGAGCCGGTGTAGGCGTGGACCGTCGTCAGCATGCCGGACTCGATGCCGAACTCCTCGTCGAGCACCTTGGCGACCGGCGAGATGGAGTTCGTCGTACAGGAGGCGTTCGAGACGACGTCCTCTCCCTCGTACTCGTCGTCGTTGACGCCGTAGACGATGGTCTTGACTTCCTTCTCGCCTTTCGGCGGCGCGGAGATGACGCACTTGTCCGCACCGGCCTCGACGTGCTTGTAGGCGTCGTCGTAGTTGCGGAACAGGCCGGTGCACTCGAAGGCGACGTCGACGTCGAGGTCGTCCCACGGGAGCTCGGCGGGGTTCTTCTCGGAGAAGAGCGGCACCGAGAGGTCGCCGACGGTGAGCTCCTCGCCGTCGAGGTCGACACCGTCGAGCGTGCCGTGGACGGTGTCGTACTCCAGCAGGTACGCCATGTCCTCGCTGTCCATCACGTCGTTGATCCCGACGATCTCGACGCCCGCCGTGTCCATCGCCGCGCGGAAGACGTTGCGGCCGATGCGACCGAAGCCGTTCAGGCCGACGCGGATCGGGTCGGTCTCGTCGGCGACGGCGCTGGCTGCGTTCGAACCTTTACTCATATCTGAATAATGGATCTGTGGGGGTAAAGTATTTATCCAAAAAGCTCCCTATGTTCGGAACTATTTAATTTATCGAAAGATTATGGTATATTCCTCGCCCGCCCGACAGCGTGCTCCCCCCCCCCACGGATCCGGTCGAACAATAATATATTCTACATAGTGAAGGATTACCACATTCCGATACGATAGCCGTCACGTCATGCGAAATTCACTGGCACTACTCGATTACGAGTTAAAATCTATCAAAAAGACACGAAAAGGTTATCCCCGTCAACGTGGGATACCAGTGTATGCTCCAGGTGGGCGTCAACGGGTACGGCACGATTGGCAAGCGCGTCGCGGACGCGGTTCGGGCGCAGCCCGACATGGAGATCCGCGGCGTGGCCAAGACGTCGCCGGACCACGTCGCCGAGAGTGCCAACCGCCACGGCTATCCGCTGTACGTAGCGGGTGCCGACGGGACGGGAGAGTTCAAGAGCGCGGGCCTTGACGTAGCGGGGACCGTCGACGAACTCGTCGCCGAAAGCGACGTCGTCGTCGACGCGACCCCGGGCGGGATCGGCGCCGAGAACAAGCCGCTGTACGAGGACCACGACACCCCGGCGCTGTTTCAGGGGGCGGAGTCGCCGGACGTGGCCGACGTCAGCTTCAACGCGCGCGCCAACTACTCGGAGGCGCTGGGCGAGGAGTACGTCCGGGTCGTCTCCTGTAACACGACCGGCCTGTCCCGGCTGCTCGCGCCGCTGTACGAGACGTACGGCGTCGAGCACGTCAACGCGACGCTGGTCCGCCGCGGCGGCGACCCCGACCAGTCCTGTCGCGGGCCGATCAACGACACTCTGCCGGACCCCGTGTCGCTCCCCTCGCACCACGGTCCCGACGTCCAGACGGTCTTCCCGGACCTCTCGATCCACACAGCCGGCCTGAAGGTGCCGACGACGCTGATGCACGTCCACAGCCTCAGCATCACGCTCGACGCCGAACCGAGCGAGGCGGAGGTCAGGGACCTGTTCGCCGACGAGGACCGCCTCTTCCTCGTCCCGGAGGGGATGGGCATCGACGGCGCGGGCGCGCTCAAGGAGTTCGCCCGCGACGCCGGCCGTCCCCGGGGCGACGTCTGGGAGAACTGCGTCTGGGAGGAGTCGATCACGACCGACGGTACCGAGCTCCACCTGTTCCAGGCGATCCACCAGGAGAGCGACGTCGTCCCGGAGAACGTCGACGCCCTGCGGGCCGTCGCCGAGCTCGCGGACGCCGAGGAGAGCATCGAACGGACGAACGAGACCCTCGGCGTCGGTATCTGATACGACCCCGCGCGCCTGCGTCTGACAGAAGGCTTTTGCCCGCGCGATCCTTACCCACGCCCATGCGACGCGACGACCGCGACGAGCCCTTCGACGACCTGTTCCGGGAGATAGAGCGCATGATGAACGAGATGATGGGGGCGGGATCCGGCAGCGCCGACATGCACTTCGAGAGTTCGGCCGGGTTCGGATCCGACACGCACGTCGACATCCACGAGACCGGCGACGAGGTCCGCGTCGTCGCCGACCTCCCCGGCGTCGAGAAAGACGACATCGACCTCAAGTGCGACGGCAAGGTGCTCACCATCAGCGCCGCCAGCGAGCGCCGGGAGTACGACGAGCGCGTCTCCCTGCCCGCGCGCGTCGACGAACACACCGCCGCGGCGACGTACAACAACGGCGTCCTCGAAGTGACGTTCGACCGCGCCGACGACGGCTCCGCCGACATCGACGTCAACTGACGAGGTCGCGCACGGCCCCCGCCAGGCGGTCGTAGAAGTCCGGCCGGTACTTCGTCGCCGCGTCGATGGTCGGCCGGGCGTTCGTCTCGTTGACTACCGTCCTTTCCTCCGTCACCAGCAGGTCGACGCCGAGAAACCGAACGCCGAGCGTCTCGGCCGTCCGCTCGACGAGCGCTCGCCGTTCCTCGTCCAGTTCGACGCCCTCGGCGACCGCCCCGCGGTGGACGTTGTGCTTCCACTGGCCCGCCGCCAGCGCGTCCTCGGGGAGGCGGCGCTCGACCGCGCCGACGTACTCGCCGTCGATCACCATCGCGCGGTAGTCGGTCGCGCCGGGCAGGTACTCCTGGACGAGAAACGACTTGTCGCCGGTCGCCCGGTAGTCGTGGACCAGGTCGAGGTAATCGACGACGCCGAGGAAGGAGTCGAGGTCGTGGGCCTTCGCCACCCCGACACCGCGCGTCGCCGAGTTCGGCTTGACGACCACCGGCGGGTCGAACCGCTCGAACGTCTCGACGAGCGCCTCCTGGTCGGCCGGGTTCGACACCATCACCGTCTCGGGCACGGGGAGGCCGGCCCGCCCCAGTTCCGCTATCACGCCGCCCTTGTTCCGCGAGGTCGCGACGGCCTCGCGGCCGTTCAGCCACGGCACGCCGAGCAGGGCGTCGACCGCCGCGCCCTCCATCAGCCTGCCGGGGAACACGAACCCCGCGTCGAACTCGTCGGGGTCGAACGGGACATCGCCGGTGAGGGGGATCGCCCGCTCGCGGGCGGGGACGTGCGCGACCTCGATCCCGCGCTCGGCGAGCGGGTCGGCCATCCGCTCGAACGTCTCCTCGCGGTTGGCGACCGCCAGTCTGAGCATGGCCGTACCTGCGGCTGGAGGGACGAAAAAACCGCGTGAAAGTGAGTGCGCCTGCTATCAGGCGACGAGGAGTTCCTCGCCGCGTTCGACGACGACGCGACACGGCGGCGAGATCTTGTTGTACGCGCGGCGGAACGCCTCCTTCGCGACGTCGGCGTCCTCGACCGAGCACCAGACGGTGAAGAGGCGGTCGTTGGCCGGGATCCGCGCGGCCGTACCGACGACCTTCCCGAACGCCTGACGCATCCCGTCGGAGACGCGGTCCGCGCCCGCCCCGGTCGCCTGCTTGTTCTCCCGGATGACGTGGTGGGGGAACTTCCGGAGGATCATCTTGTAGTTCTCCTGGCCGACCTCCTTGAGCATGTGGCGGTTGGCCGACAGGCGCGCGGCTTCGAGCGACCCGTGGCGGAGCTGGACCTCCTCCTCGGTGATCAGACTGATCTGGACGGGGTAGTCGTCGGGCTCCGTATCGACGTTCCCCATCTTGTGCTGTGCGATCTTGGACCCGGGGATACCGGTGATGTACTCTCGGCGCGTGTACGGCGGCTTGTCGATGTTCCGATACATCGAGGCGGGCTTGTCTGACATGGTTATTACAGGGTACTGAGGCTCACCGCGCGAATAAACCCTTCGAAGCAGTACTGCCAGCGCGCTCGCCGACCGCGGCGGGGTCCCGCGGCTCGACGGGCGGCGACCGGTGGAGAAAAACGAACGACGTATCGGCGTCAGCGGGCAACAGGTCCGGCGCTTCAGGCGGCCGCGACGCGGTCGCCGGTCTTCTCGACGACGCCCTGCGAGGTCAGCGTGTCGAGGACGCCGAACAGCGTGATCTTCTGCAGGTCTAGCGCGTCCTGGACGTCGTCGACGGTCGTCTCGCCGGTGACCGAGACGTAGAGGTAGACGAGCTTCGCGCACGGCGAGTTCAGTTCTGTCGGCAGCGTCGGTGCGGCGTCGGATTCGGTCGTGAGGGCCTGTTGCGGGCTCATGTTGTCTCGTCTCTAAATTCCGCGTTCCGGTATAAGAGTCTATGGTGCATACAAATAATATACTCCTGAGTGACCCCATGTGATTATATGACTCGAAGGTATGGGGGATATGGCCATACTGTTGGGTGATATATCATAAATAGAGGGAAACGTGTACGGAGTTTCCGTGCTCGCAGTCAGGCAGTTACGTTCCGGCGGTTGGATCTCCTCTCGCGTCTCTGTGGTTTCATTCGCGAGGATCTCGATAGGCAAGAGCCACGAGCCCTTGCTCGCTCCGCTCGCAAGGATACCGCCGATCTCTGTTCGGCGAACCCTCGCTCGCTACGCTCGCAAGGACGACGACTACTTGACTCCGGAACAGACACTCTCGCGTATGCAACCGACGATGAGCGGGACCTTCCGGGTGTTAC
This sequence comes from Halostella limicola, assembly GCF_003675875.1. Lineage (NCBI taxonomy): Archaea > Methanobacteriati > Methanobacteriota > Halobacteria > Halobacteriales > Natronoarchaeaceae > Halostella > Halostella limicola. The sequence goes on from NZ_RCDI01000002.1 coordinate 972,543, forward strand.
CGGGCCGGGACGACGGGGAGTGGCTGTTTCTCGACGTCGAGTCGGCCGACCCGACCTACCTGCCGAGGAGCGGCCACGACGCCGCCGGGGTCGCCGATCTCGAACCCGGTTACCGCGTGGACGCCGCGGTCGAGTGGCGCGACGACGACCCGGTGGTGGTCGACCTCGACGTCCGCGACGGGACGCTGTTCGAGTTCGTCGACGGGACCGATACCGTCTTCGAGGCCGCGGAGGAGACCTGGCTGAACGCGCGCGCCGACAACGCGGGGATGAACGCGGACGTGACCTACGGGACGGACGGCGACGCGAACGGCGTCGTCTACACCTTCGCCGAGCAGGGCGGCGAGCGCGACCTGTTCGCCGAGTTCCGCGACGGCGTCCGGCCGCTCGACCCGCTCATCGCCCGCCTCGCGGAGGGCGAGGAGCCGCCGTTCGAGGTGTTCGTCATCCGGCCGGCGGCCGAGCCGTTCGTCATCGTCTACCTCGTCATCGAGAAAGGCGGCCTGCTGGCGAACACCGTGCGGGACACCTACGACTGCCCGCGGGCGGACGACGCCGAGTGACGATGACCGGGGAGGAGACCGCGGTCGACGTCCACGGCGTGCGGGTCCGCGGCGTCGGCGTCGGTCCCGAGACGCGCTGTGCCCACTACGACCGTCCGCGGGACGTCATCGCCGTCCGGTTCGCGTGCTGCGGGACGTACTACCCCTGCTTCCGGTGTCACGCCGCGGTCACCGACCACGACGCCGAGGTGCGCCCCCGCTCGGCGTTCGAGGAGCCGGGAGTGCTCTGCGGCGTCTGCGGTGCCGAGCTTTCGGTCCGGGAGTACCTCGACGCCGCCGACGCCTGTCCCCGCTGCGGCGCGGGATTCAACCCGGGCTGTGCGGACCACTACGACCGGTACTTCGAGACGGGGTAGCGCGTCGGGGCGACGATCGCCACCGTCAGGGACGCCGGCTCGGTCCCTCGCGGCGAGAAGGCGTCACTCCTCCGGATCGAAGTCGAGCGACGCGGAGTTGACGCAGTAGCGCTTGCCGGTCGGGTCGGGGCCGTCGTCGAACACGTGGCCGAGGTGGCCCTCGCAGCGCGCGCAGACGATCTCGGTCCGCGTCATCCCGAGGCTGTCGTCGCGGCGCGTCTCGATCCGGTCGGGGTCGACGGCGTCCCAGAAGCTCGGCCACCCGGAGCCCGACTCGTACTTCGTCTCGGAGTCGAACAGCGGCGCGCCGCAGCCGGCGCAGACGTAGGTGCCGTCCTCCTTCTTGTCGAGGTACTCGCCGCTCCTGCGCGGTTCGGTGCCGCCCTCGCGGAGCATCCGGTACTCCTCGTCCGTCAGGCGCTCGCGCCACTCCGCCTCGGAGTCCGGCAGGTCGTCGGTCGCGGTGTCGTTCGACATACTCACAGGTAGGAGCCCCGTCGGGATGGGTGTTGCGACCGGGGAACGAGCCCGCACCGACCGGCCAGACGTCGCCGAGATGAGGAACAGCTCGGTCCCCGAGGCGACCGACGTTTTTGCCAGCGGGTGTGGTACACCGAGGCATGGACGTGAACGAGGTCATCAAGTCGATCGACGCGGCGAGAGACGAGTCGCTCAGCGAGAGCCGGAAGCGCGAGTCGGAGTACGACCGCCGTCGACAGGCGTACAAGAAGGCGATCCGCGAGGTCCGCGGGACCGCCGGCAACGACGAGGCGCGGGCGCTCGCAGACTGGATCGAGGCGCGCATCCGCGACGACGGCGAACTGCCGCGCGCGAGGGAGGTGCGTCAGAAGGGCGCGGACGTGGTCAGGGAGAGCGGCCGCTCCGTCTCGACGGGGTCGTGGCTCGGCGCGTGATCAGTCGGTCAGGCGCTTCACCGCGTCGCCGAACGCCTCCGGGAGCTCGCCCGCGATGACGTCCGTGTCCGTCTCGCCGTCCACGTTGACGAGGTACGTCCGGCCGCGGACGTCGCCGTACACCTCCTGGAAGTCGTAGACGAACCCGTAGACGTTCGCGTCCTCGGGCACGTCGTCGGCCTCGCGGAGGAACGCGACCTGCCGGTCGACGTTGTACTCGACGAGCTGATTTATGACGTCGGCTTCGGATGCGTCCTCGTCGACCGCGTCGCTCGCTAGCCCGTCCTCGACGACCGGGACGAGCGACCCGACCCACTTCATGATGCCCGGCGGCTCCTCGCCGGCCTCGCCGGTGACCGCCCGGTACGCCGCCGTCACCGCCCCGCAGCCAGTGTGACCGACGACGGCGACGGTGCGGGTCTCCGTGTGCGCGATGGGGTAGAGCAGGTTACCGTTGACGACCTGCTCGCCCTCGTGGTCGTCCCACGTCTGGTTGCCGACGTTGCTCGGCGTGAAGATCCAGCCCGGCTCGTCGACGTCCCACATCCCCTCCTGGGACACCCGCGAGTCCGAACAGCAGACCGAGACGACCGACGGGCGCTGTTCCTCCTGCACCTCGTCGAAGTAGTCTTCGGGCAGGCTCTCGACGTGCGAGCGGTTCCCCTCCAGAAGGTCGAGCAGCGTCTCGTCCATACGACCCGTTTCGACGAGGGGGTAAAAACGAGTACTGGTCCGCGACGGCGCCGCGGCCGTTTTGTGAGCGGGCGTCGTCGGGCGAACGATGGAGGCGCTCAACCTGTGGCTCGCCGTCGTCGGCGGACTGACGCTCGTCCTCGGCCTGTTCGCGGGGCTGTTGCAGAGCCGCGCGTACGTCCTCTCGGACCCGATGGTCGCCACGCTGGTCGGCGTCGCCGTCGGGCCGTACGGCCTCGCCGTACTGCGGCTTTCCTGGGTCGGCGACCCCCTCGCAGTGCTCGAACAGGTCGCCCGCCTCACCGTCGCCATCGCGGTGATGAGCATCGCCCTGCGCCTCCCCGACGAGTACTTCTGGCGGCAGCGGCGGGCGCTGTCGGCGCTGCTCCTCGCCGGGATGACGGGGATGTGGCTCGCGAGCGGCCTGCTCGCGCACCTGATCCTCGACGTGCCCGTCTGGGTCGGACTGCTCGTCGGCGCGGTCGTCACCCCGACCGACCCGGTCATCGCGAACACCATCGTCACGGGTGGCACCGCCGCGGAGAACATCCCGACGCGCCTCCGGAACCTCATTTCGGCTGAGGCGGGCGCGAACGACGGTGGGGCGTACCCCTTCGTCTTCCTCGCGATACTCGTCCTCTCACACCCCCTCGAAACGGCGGCGGTCGAGTGGGTGACGGAAACGCTGCTCTGGGAGGTCCTCGGCGCGGTCGCGATCGGCGCGGTGGTCGGGGCCGCCGCCGGCTACGCCGAGCGCTGGACGGACCGCCAGGAGTTCCTCGACGAGACCTCGGTGCTCACCGTCACCGTCGCGCTCACGTTCACCGTCCTCGGGGCCGTAAAGCTGCTCTCCAGCGACGGCGTCCTCGCGGTCTTCGCGGCGGGGTTCGCGTACAGCGTGCTGGTCGACCCGGCCCACGAGGTGCAGGAGCAGCGGTTCCAGGAGGTCGTCAATCGGCTGTTCACCGTCCCGGGCTTCGTCGTCTTCGGGATGGCGCTCCCGTGGTCGGCGTGGTTCGCGCTGGGATGGTCCGGCGCGGCGCTGGTCGTCGGGGTGTTGCTGCTCCGCCGCATACCCGTGGTCCTCGCCCTCCGGAGCGCGCTCGGGCCGATAGAGCGCACGCGCGACACGCTGTTCGTCGGGTGGTTCGGCCCGATCGGTCTCGCGGCGGTGTTCTACGCGACGCTCGCCGCCCGCCGCACCGGCGACCGCCGGGTGTGGGTCGTCGCCAGCCTGCTCGTCGCCGGTTCCGTCGTCGCACACGGCGCGACCGCGACGCCGCTGACGCTGCGGTTCGGTCGCGCGGAGCGGGAGGAGAACGGGGACGGACGTGACGACAGTGAGAACGGGGACGGGTCCGACGGCGGCGAGGCCGACGACGGCGCGGTGACCGGGCAACCCTGTAGTCTCGACCCGCGGAATCCGCCTCCATGACGCAGAGCGACGACGCCGCGGCGGACCTGCTCGCTCTCCTCGACGAGTTGCGCGTGATCGCCGAGAACGGACTGGAGTACGCCGACGACCCGTACGACGAGGAGCGGTACCGGCGGGTCCGCGAACTCGTCGCGGAGCACTACGGCCGGGCGCTCGACCTGCCCGACGAGATGGTCCGGGAGCGACTCGCCGGCGAACTCGGCCACGTCACGCCGAAAGTCGGGGCGACGGCCGCGGTCGTCGACGACGGGCGCGTACTGACGATGCGGCGACCCTGCGGCGACTGGTGTCTGCCGGGGGGCAACGCAGACCCCGGGGAGGACCCCGAGGAGACCGTCGTCCGCGAGGTCCGGGAGGAGACCGGCCTCGACGTCGAGCCGGTCGAACTCGTCGACGCCTACGAGTTGCCGCCCGGGACTGACTACGACCCGCACGGCGCGGTGACGCTCCTCTACCGCTGCGAGCGCGTCGGCGGCGACCTCGAACTCTCCCGCGAGGGCGAGGCGCTCGACTGGCGCCGGCCGGGCGAGGTCGACGGGTGGTTCTTCGACCACGAGCGGTACGCCCGGGACGCGCTGGCCGGCGTCGGCGGCCCCGACGACCCGTAAACGGGACGTAACGACCGCCCGATGCCCCACCTCGCCGACGTCGACGGGATCGGCGAAACCGCTCGCTAACGACGCTATCGCGGACAAGCGGTTCATAACAATGGGCGGCCGTGCGGTGAGAGCGGACACGATGCCACCGACAGGGGAGTCCGGCGACGAGGCGACAGGGATCGATCGACGGACCGTCATCCGGGCGGTCGGCGGCGCCGCCGCGGTCGGCGCGTTCGCGACGGGGGCCGCCGGCGACGACGACGGCGAGGGGGCCGCCTACGCGGTCGCGCAGGGGGACGCCTGCGTCCCCGTCGTCCCGCTGTCCGGCGACGAACCGGTCGAGGACCTGTACGACCTCCAGATCCCGGACAAGTACGGGGGCGACAACGGGGCGAGCGACGACGGCGGGCCGTACTTCCAGTCGAACGGGACGAAGGACCTCCAGGCGGTGAACGCGACGATAACCTTCCTCTACGACGGGCCGGACGGTCTGAGCCTCGTCGTCGTCCACGACAGGCCGGGCGACGAGGCGGGCGGCGCGGTGAGCTGGACGGTCCGGGACGCCCCTGAGGACGCGGAGTGGGCGGTCAAAGACGACCTGTACCTGGACGGCGGCGAACCCGACCAGAACAACTACGACCGCTGGGACGTGGGCGGAACCACCCACCAGATCGACTGGACGTGGGGCAGCGCCGGCACCGACGGCGGCGCGCTCCGGGGGCTCGGCGAAGCGACGATCACCATCGTTCCGGCGTTCAACGAAGAGTCCGCGCTCTGGGGCGAGCACTACGCCGAGGACCCGATCACCGACTGGCAGGTCCTGTCGTTCCCGGACGGCCGGGACTCCCCCAAGCGGACGTCGCTCGACCTCGACCGACCGATCGCGATCGGGGCCGGCGCGTGCGACGCGGGCGTCAAGAGCGAGGACGAGAGCGCGGCGTCGGACGACGGCGAAAGGGCTCGGGTCGAAATCGACGTGAAACCGGGGAGCGACCACAACCCGATCAACCCGCGGAGCCGAGGCGTGATCCCGGTCGCGATACGCGGCGGTGACGAGGTCGACCTGGACGAGATCGAGACGGACGAACTCGAGTTCGGTCCGAGCGACGGCGAGGGAGAACGAGAGATCGACGGCGACGGCGCTTCCCCCGCTCACGGCGGCCACGGCGAGCCGATCGACGGCGACGACCGCAACCGCCTCGTCGTCCACTTCCCCGCGCACGAGGCCGAGTTCGAGCACGGCGACACCGTCGCCGTCCTCACCGGCGAGACCGACGAGAGGGAGTTCTTCGGGACGGACGAGGTGACCATCGTCGGGAACGGTGGAGACGACGAGGACGACGATGATCGGGACCGCGATGACGACGATGACCATGACCGTGGTGACGACGACCGCGACGAGGACGACGATCGTGACGCCGACGATGACCGTGACGAGGACGAGGACGACGACCGCGATGACGACGACCGCGACGAGGACGAGGACGACGACCGCGACGAGGACGAGGACGGCGGACCCGGCCGCGGAAACGGGAACGGAGGCGGACGCGACAACGGCAACGGGCGCGGGAACGGAAACGGCCGCGGGAACGGACGTGGGAAGGGCCGCGGCAACGGTAGATAAGCCGCGACCACGTGCAGGCGCTGCTCCCGCAGCCTCTACACTCGATCGCCCACCTCGGTCCGCGGCGGCTCTCCCTCGGCACCGTCACCGACTGACCGCTAGCGAGTACGCGAGCACGCCGCCGAACACGGTGACGTAGTACAGCCAGTTCGGCCAGCCCATCGCCCGGAAGGCGAACGACGTCGCGGCGACCCACGCGACGACGAGGACGATATCGACCGCGAGGGACTGCCAGGGGACGGCGGCGACCGCCGATCGAGCGGAAGCGAGCGGGCCACGGGACTCGGAGTCCATGGCCATACCGTCCACGCGCGGAGTGGTAAAGGCGCGCCTCAGAAGTGCAGGCCGTACGCGTCCAGCAGGTGGTACCCGGCGGTCCCCCACGCGAAGTTCGCCCCCGGCCACCAGGTGCGAGCGTTGTTGATGCCGCCGACGAGGACGTAGTCGTCCGGGTTCTCCGGGTCGGCGTGGAAGTTGACCGAGCCGCTGTCGCCGTCCTGCAGCGTCCCCTCGTCGCCCCACTTGAGCTGGCCGGACTTGCACGCCTCACCGGCGTAGCAGGTCATCCCGTCGACCCCTTTTATCCGCCCCGATGTCCGGTCCGTCATCGCGCCGAGCTTCGTCAGCGGCTCGTCCCGCGCCGTGAGGTCCGCCAGTCCCATCTTCGTGTACTGGCCGATGACCGTCGAAGGCGACGCCCGCTCGATCTCCGACGATGGCCGGTACTCCGAGACGGGCGCGACCCGTACCACGTCGGCCTCCGGGTATCCCCGGACGACGTCGCCGACGTGGTACGGATCGTCGTCGTACAGCACCGCCAGCGGTTCCCCCTCGTGTTCCGTCTCCTTGGTCCCGGACGCGCCGTACACGTGGTTCGACGTCGCGAAGAACCGCTCCCCGGTCTCGGCGTCGTACAGCGCCGGCGTGAGCGTGCCGAACTTCTCGCCGCCCTCGCAGATGATCCCGCCGGGGACGCCGTCCGGGTTCAGGTCCGCCACCTGGTGCGCGTCCGCCAGTTCGAGGTCCTCCTCGGCCTTCGGCGGAATCTCGTCGACGACGTTCACCTCCACTTCGACCCCCTCGGTCAGGTTCTCGAGCGTCTCCGAGACGCTCTCGTCGGTCGCGTCGACGGATATCGACGCCTCGGGGTCGCTGTAGCTCCCCGGGACGATGAACGATCCGAGCAGCGGAGAGAGTCCCGCCTCTCGGATCTTCTCCTGAACGCCGAAGGCCAGCCGCACGCTCTCGTGCCAGGCGACCGGCACGTCCTTGGTCCGCGGTTCGAGCGTCTCCGCGTCCGGCGACGGCCGCGCCATCGCGTAGGTGATCGTGTCGAGGTCGTCCGACGAGACGTACTCCGCCCCGTAGCCCAAGACGAGCGCGCCGCTCACGCCGAGGTTGATCCCGGTCCGTAGCAGTCGGCGGCGGCTCAGGCGCGCCCCCGTTTCACCGTCGCTCTCTCCCCCACTGTCGCCGTTAGTTTGCTCTCCTTCCGCCACGTCGGAATAACGTACGACGCGTGCGTTTAATGGGCTTGTGCCGCATGATCTCGGAGAGAGGTATTTTCGAAGGGTCGTAAGCCGCCCGTAGAAGCGAGAGTCGCTAGAGATCTCGTCCGGGGGCTTCCTCTGCCGTCTCCTCGACGCCTTCCGCGAGCGCCTCTTCGGCGCCTCCCTCTCGGTACTCCTCGATCATCTCTTTGAGGATATTGACTACGTTCATGAGCATTCATTTTATTTATATCGAAAATTAATTTTCCGATATCACCAAACTATCTCACACAGTCCATCACGGGCAGCGAGCCCAGCGAGCGGCCGTCCCGAACCGAGACCGTGACGCGACGGCGTCCGGGTGCGGCGTGCGGGATCGAACCCAGCGTGGTGTCGCACCGCTCCCGGAACGTTCCGCATCGCCGGGGATGAACTACAAGGACGCGGAGGTCGATTTTCGGGTATGGAGTCCAGTCAAGACGACGGCGGCCGCGGTCGACTCGCCCGCAAAACTCTCACTGCAGTTCTGGCGCTCGTCGCTGTCAGTTCGCTTCGAAAGGGGAAGCGATTGCGGGGTGCCCTCGCGGCCGCCGGCGCGGCCGCGCTCGGCTACCAGGCGACGTCCGGGTCCGGCGACCTGGAGGAAACGCTAGAGAGCGTCACCCCGGGCGAGAGTGCAACGTCCGCGGCCGACACCGACGACAGGAGCCAACTCCGCTGTGCGGCCTGCGGTGAGCCGATCGTGCCCGGACAGAGCCGCGGGCCGAACGAGAACGACGAGATCGTTCACGACGACTGCCTGGAGGCGTAAGCGCGCGACGACAGTCGAGGAAACCCGCTCAGCGATGTCTCGTCTAGTTCAGTAGCTGATCGGGTCACGTGCTTTCCGCTCGGCGTGACAGCCTCCTGAAAAAGTATACCGCCTCCCGGATTCGAACTACGCGAACGCCTCGCTACGCTCGGCGTTCTCTACTTCCAATCCGTCCGGATATCGTTTTCAGAATCCGCCGCGCTCGCTTCGCTCGGCAGTCGGATTCAGAGAAGTGCCGCCTCCCGGATTTGAACCGGGGACAGCTCGATCTTCAGTCGAGTGCTCTCCCAGTCTGAGCTAAGGCGGCTCGTCCGTCGAACGCATTCACCTCTCGGTCGATGCGGGCAAAAAGGATTTCGAAACACGGCGGCCGATTACGGCAGTCGATAATGCGGGTCAGACCTCGCCGCGGAAGACGTACTCTTCGAGTGTCTCCCCCGCGAGCGTCGTCGGTCGCGTCTCGACGCGCTCGAACCCGCGGGCTCGGTAGAACTCGACGCCGACGGAGTTGTCGGCGAGCACCAGTATCTGGATCTCGGACGCCCCGCGATCGGCGAGGTACGCCTCCACCGCGTCGAGCAGGCGCGTACCGATGCCGTCGCCCCACCGGTCCGGATGGACGTAGATGCTGGACAGGCGGCCGACCGACTCCGTGCGGGGGACGTCGCCGCTGGCGTAGCCGACTACGCCGTCGGCCGCCGCGACGAAGTGTCCAACCGAGGGTTCCGTCACTGCTCGTTCGACCGCCTCCGGCGAGTACCACCGGGCGAGACACTGCGCCCGCGTCTCCGGGGCCAGGATGTCGCCGTACGCCGCCTCCCACCCGGCCTCGGCGACGCGGCGGATACCGTCGACGTCGTCGAGCGTGGCCCTTCGGACCTCCACCGTCATACGGACGCGTTCGACCGCCCGCGTGAAAAGCCCGGGTGAGAGCGAGGGAAGGCGTTTTGCCGCTCGGCGTGCGACGTTGCCGCATGGGCGACCCGGCCTGTTACCGCGACTACTGCCCGGAGTGCGACGCGCAGGCGACCATCGTCGACGGCGAGTGTCCGGAGTGCGGAGCCGATCTGAGCGAGGCCGATCGGTGACTGAAATGTCAGGAAAAATGGGTTCGGGCGGTTTCGAACCGCCGATTTCGGCCTTGTAAAGGCCGCGTCATGACCAGCTAGACCACGAACCCGTATCCGAAGGAAGTCTCTCGGGAGGAATAACTGTTACTTTCCTCGTCGGAATCGATTAGGGGAGAGAGCCCGATGGAAGAAACATGGAGCGCTGGAAGGTGCTGAACGTGGCGGGCGTGTTCGTCGTCCTCGCGCTGGTAGGCGGCGCCGCCGTTCAGGCGGGACTCGTGGCGAACCCCTTCGTCGACGACCGCGACCGGGCGACGGTGACGGTCACTGACGGCGACGGGGGCAACGGGACGCTGGCCGTCGTGGAGGCGGAGGTGGCGGACACGAACCAGGAGCGGTACACCGGACTGAGCGACCACGAGTCGCTGGAGAACGGGTCCGGGATGCTGTTCGTCCACGACGACGAGAACGACCGGACGTACGTGATGCGCGAGATGGACTTCGGCATCGACATCGTCTTCGTCGCGGCGAACCGGACGATTACGACCATCCACGAGGCGCCGAAACCCGGGCCGAACGAGGACGGCGAGCAGCAGCGGTACGGCGGCGTCGCGAAGTGGGTGCTCGAAGTGCCGAAGGGGTACACCGACGCGCAGGGCATCGAGGAGGGCGACCGGATCGAGATCGAGTACGGAAACGGGACGGCCAACGCGAGCGAGAACGCGACCGTGCGGATCAACGAGTCCGAGCGCCGCTTCGTCAACGGGTGGTCGCCGTGAACGAGCGGGTGGCGGCGCTCGCGGACCAGCGGGGCTGGCGCGCCGAGGACTTCGCCGCGAGGGTCCACTACGAGGGCGCCGGCGACCGGTACAGCGTCGAGTACTACGCGCCGAGCGGCTGCGTGCTGTACTGGAAGGTGAAAGGGGACGGCGAGACCGCGGTGCCGGTCGGCCGCGAGACGGTGCCGGACCCGTTGCGGGACCGCATTCGGGAGGACCTCGCCGACGCGGGCGTCGACCCCCAAATCGAGGGGCGCTCGCTCTGAGTGTTTCGATTCGAAAGAATGGCTTTTCACCGAGTAGCCGTTGCCCTTAGCTAATGGGAATCCACGAGGAGGACGACGACCCCTTCGAGGAGCAGCGCGAGAGCGCCGAGAACCCGATGGGGCGGCTGTTCGGGGAGTACGGTCGCGAGAACGCGCTCCAGTTCGTCGTGGGGCTCGTCGCGAGCATCTTCGCGCGGCTGCTCGACCTCGTTCCGCCGGTGCTACTCGGGTTCGCGCTCGACTCCATCTTTCGGGACGAGAAGTCGTTCACGGCGCTGTGGCTGGTCCCGGACGCGTGGCTCCCGGCGGACCCGCAGGACCAGTTGCTGTTCTCCGTCGGCGTGATCGGCGGCGCGTTCCTCTTCGGGGCGGCGTTTCACTGGATCCGCAACTGGGGCTGGAACTCCTTCGCGCAGAACATCCAGCACGCGGTGCGGACGGACACCTACGACAAGATGCAGCGGCTGAACATGGACTTCTTCGCCGACAAGCAGACCGGCGAGATGATGTCGATCCTCTCGAACGACGTGAACCGCCTGGAGCGGTTCCTCAACGACGGGATGAACTCCATGTTCCGCCTGTCGGTGATGGTACTCGGCATCGCCGGCATCCTCTTTTACTACAACTGGCAGCTCGCGCTGGTCGCGCTCGTCGCGGTGCCGCTCATCGGCCTGTTCACCTACAAGTTCATCCAGACGATCCAGCCGAAGTACGCGGACGTGCGCTCCAGCGTCGGCAAGGTCAACTCCCGGCTGGAGAACAACCTCGGCGGCATCCAGGTGATCAAGACGAGCAACACGGAGGAGTACGAGTCGGACCGCGTCGAGGACGTCTCGCGGGACTACTTCGACGCCAACTGGGACGCCATCGCGACGCGGATCAAGTTCTTCCCCGGCCTGCGCCTGCTCGCCGGCGTGAGCTTCGTGACGACCTTCCTCGTCGGCGGCTACTGGGTGCTCATGCCCTCCGCGGCCGGCGGCCCCGGGCCGCTGACCGGCACACTCAGCGAGGGGGAGTTCGTCACGTTCATCCTGCTCACGCAGCGGTTCATCTGGCCGATGGCGCAGTTCGGACAGATAATCAACATGTACCAGCGCGCCCGCGCCTCCAGCGAGCGCATCTTCGGCCTGATGGACGAGCCGAGCCGGATCGAGGAGGACCCCGCCGCGGAGGAACTCACCGTCGGGGACGGCGACGTCGAGTACGACGGCGTCAGCTTCGGCTACGACGACGGCGAGACGATCATCGAGGACGTCTCCTTCGACGTCGAAGGCGGCGAGACGCTCGCGCTGGTGGGGCCGACCGGCGCCGGCAAGTCGACCGTCCTGAAGCTCCTCCTGCGCATGTACGACGTCGACGACGGGGCGATCCGTATCGACGGCACCGACCTCCGCGATGTGACGATCCCCAGCCTCCGGCGGTCGATAGGCTACGTCAGTCAGGAGACGTTCCTCTTCTACGGTACCGTGAAGGAGAACATCACCTACGGCACGTTCGACGCGGACGAGGAGGAGATCGTGGAGGCCGCGAAGATGGCCGAGGCCCACGAGTTCATCACGAACCTCCCGGACGGCTACGACACGGACATCGGCGAGCGCGGCGTGAAGCTCTCCGGCGGCCAGCGCCAGCGCATCTCCATCGCCCGGGCGATCCTCAAAGACCCCGAGATCCTGATCCTCGACGAGGCGACCAGCGACGTGGACACGGAGACGGAGATGCTCATCCAGAAGAGCCTGGACCAGCTCACCGAGGACCGCACCACGTTCGCCATCGCGCACCGGCTCTCCACGATCAAGGACGCCGACCAGATCGTCGTCCTGGAGGAGGGGCGGATCGTCGAGCGCGGCGCGCACGAGGAGCTGCTGGAGAACGACGGCCTCTACGCCCACCTCTGGGGCGTGCAGGCGGGCGAGATCGACGAGCTGCCGGAGGAGTTCGTCGAGCGCGCGGCGAAGCGGCAGGCGCGGACCGAGAGCGTCGACGACTGACCGGCGCTGAGTGGTGCCGAGGCACCGCGGTCGTCGTTCGCAGTCGACGACTGACCGGCGCTGAGTGGTGCCGAGGCGCCGGCTTACCCGTCCGCGTCGGGATCGGAGTCCGGCTCGGGTTCCGCCAGCGCGGGCGACGCGGCGACGCGTTCGAGGAACCGCCGGACCTCGTCCACGTCGGCGACGCGGTAGTCCGCTGCCGTCTCTCCCTCGCCGACCTTCACGCCGACGCCGCCGTCCGGAAGCGCGCGGAAGGCCGCCTCGTCCGTGACGTCGTCGCCGACGTACGCCGGGACCCACGTCTCGTCGTCCGGGACGAGGCGGTCGCGCAGCCACTCGACGGCGCGGCCCTTGTCCCAGTCGACGTCGGGGCGGAGTTCGAGGATCTCCTTGCCCTCCGTCACGCGGAGCGGCGTGTCCGCGGCGGCCTCGCGGACCCGCTTCTCGACTATCGGCACCTCGTCGTCGTCGACCATGCGGTAGTGGACCGTCGCCGTCACCCGCTTGTTCTCGACGATCGCGCCCTCGACGCCCAGCGTCTCGCGCAGGTGCTTCGTGACCGCGCGCAGCGTGTCCTCGGCTTCCTCGGCGGCGGGGTGGACGGTCGTCTCCCCGTCGGCGTGGAGTTCGAGGCCGTGGTTGCCGGCGTAGGCGATGTCGTCGACGGTGAGGCGCTCGCGCAGGTCGTCCAGCGCGCGGCCGCTGACCGCCGCGACCGCCGCGTCGGGGACCTCCCGAAGCAGTTCGAGCGCGTCCTCCGCGGCGGGATCCATCGCCGCCGCGTCGGGGCGGTCGACGATGGGCGCGAGCGTGCCGTCGAAGTCGGTGAAAAGGGCGAGACCGTCGGCGTCCGCCGCGCGGTCGGTCAGGGCTTCGGCAGCGGCGTCAGCTCCGTTCTCGCCGGTATCGGCGGCCATCAGTGGAACTGGCGGCGCTGCGGCGGTTCGTACTGTTGTCCGGTCTGTACCGAGCGCGCCGCACGGAACTGGCGGGCGATCCAGGCGTACACGTCGTTCTCGTGGACCTGATCCCCGAGGGTCTGCATCCGCCGCCGGCGCTCGTCGTCGGGCGTGCGGAGGCCCCGCTCTATCGCGTCGGCGACGGCGTCGACATCGTAGGGGTTGATCAGTTCGGCACCGTCCCCCAGTTCCTCCGCCGCGCCGGCGAACTCGCTCAGGACGAGCGTGCCCGGTTCCCCGACCTTCGCGGCGACGTACTCCTTGGCCACGAGGTTCATCCCGTCGCGGACCGGCGTGACGAGCGCCAGGTCGGCGCCGCGGTACAGCCCCGCGAGGTGGTCCTGGGAGAGCATCTCGGTGGTGTAGACGATCGGCTGCCAGTCGTCGGTGCCGAACCGCTCGTTGATCTCGGTCACCCGGTCGTCGATCCGGTCCTGCAGGCGGCTGTACGCCGGGATGGAGCTCCGGCTCTCGGCCCCCTTCTGGACGAACGTGAGGTCACCGCGCCACTCGGGCGAGCGCTCCCAGACGCGCTCCAGCGCGTCGAGGCGGCGCTCGATCCCCTTGGTGTAGTCGAGGCGGTCGACGCCGACGGCGACGCGCGTGTCCTCGCCGATGTCCCACTCGTCGCGGAACGCGGTCGAGAACGCCTCGGCCTCGGACGACCGGGCCTGTTCCGCCTGTGCGTCGGCGTCGATACCGAGGCGGAACGGGCGGACGGTGGTGGTCTCGCCCCGGTAGCGGACCGACCCCGTGTCGCGGTCGACGGAGGCGTCGAGCGTCCGGTCGACGCAGTCGAAGAAGTTCCGGCAGTAATCGGGCGTATGGAACCCGAGGAGGTCGTTGGCGAGCAGGCCGTCGAGCACCGCGACCGCCCGCGGACAGATCTTGAACGAGTCCCACCCGGGCCACGGCAGGTGCCAGAAGTGCATGCAGAACGCGTCGGGCAGGAGGCGCTCGCGGACGATTCGGGGCGCCAGCGAGAGGTGGTAGTCCTGGAACCAGACGACTGGTTCCGGGCCGTCGGCGGCCGTCGTCACCGCTTCGGCGAACTGGCGGTTGACCGCCTGATACTGCTCCCAGTCCGACGTGGAGAAGTGGACTCGCGCCGTGTCGCTGTGACACAGCGGCCACAGGGTCTGGTTGCTGAAGCCGTAGTAGTAACCCTCCAGCTGCTCGTCGTCGAGCCAGACACGCTGGAGGTCGTAGGAGGGGTCGTCCGGCGGGACGCGCACGGCGCCGTCCTCGCTCACGTCGCGGTCGGCGTCGCCGCTCCCCCAGGCGACCCAGGTCCCGTTGACCGTCTGCATGACGGGATCGAGCGCCGCCGTCAGTCCGCCCGCGGGGCGGTCGACGGTCACCTCCCCGTCCTCGTACTCGTGGCTGTAGGGCTGGCGGTTCGAGACGACGATCGGCGCGCCGTCACCGTCGAGCAGCGACGCCGCGCGCACCGCCTCGGAGACGTTATCGCCGGCCACGACGATCACCCTCCGCGGAGCGACGCGCACGGATGCCCGGTCCGCGTACCCGGTCCGCCCGGAAACGGTTGCTGTAGATCGACCGCCGTACGCTACTCTCGGGGTGCATGTGGATGTACGTCCCGATAGCCCAACCGAACGGTTAATATGCCGAGACAGTTTCGGGAGATTCAGGAGATAGCGTATCGTTACCGGGGCGGAAACGCTGCCTTACGAAAGCGGATCCCGGCTGTAGTTTTAGATCGTTGCCATAATGGCGGCCTAGAACGACTCCTGGTCTCTGGAGGCCTCCTGCCCGGACTCGTCCTCGTCCTCGTCCTGGCGGTCCTCGCCGGGCGCGGGCGGCGTCCGGTCGCTGTAGTTCTTCCGGCCGATGGCCTCATCGCCGACCATATTGAACACGGCCGTGCGGACGCCCTCGGCCGATTCGTACGACTGGTCGCCCATCGGTTCGAGGAGTTCGCGGAATGTGGCCTCCCCCTCCGAGAACGTGACGGTCTCGTCCCCGTACGCGTCGAGCAGTTCCTCCGTGTCGGCAGGATAGTCGTGGTTCTCGATGTCCTCTTCGAGGTCGCCGAAGTCCACACCCATCTCCGTTTCGTCGTCTGTCATAGGAATTTCCCCGCCTGAAACGACGAGAAGCGAACTCAAACCGTTTGCCCCACCTATAAATCAACCGAGGTGCAGCGTCGGTACGTGCACCTGACCGACGTCACCTGGACGGACGCCGCGGCCGCCGAGACGGACCTCGCCGTGGTGCCCGTCGGCAGCACGGAACAGCACGGCCCTCACGCGTCGCTCGGTACCGACGCGATCACCGCCGAGGCCGTCGCGGCGGCGGGCGTCGAGGCGTACGACGGCGAGGTCGTCGTCGCCCCGCCGGTGACGGTGGGGGTGGCGGAGGAGCACCGCCAGTTCCCGGGGACGCTGTGGGTGAGCGAGGACACCTTCCGTCGGTACGTCCGCGAGACCGTCGACAGCCTCGCGTACCACGGCTGGGACCGGGTCGTGCTCGTCAACGGCCACGGCGGCAACGTCACCGCGCTCCGCGAGGTCGCGGGGACGATCACCCGACGAGACGACGCCTACGCGGTCCCGTTCACCTGGTTCGACGCCGTCGGCGAGCACGCCGCTGACATGGGCCACGGCGGCCCGCTCGAAACCGCGCTCCTGCGTCACGTCCGTCCGGATCTGGTCGAGGAGGACCGGGTCGACGAGGCGAGGGAGGGGGCGAGCGACGGCTGGGGGGACTGGGTGAGCGGGACGAACCTCGCGTTCGACTCCGCGGAGTTCACCGAGAACGGCGTCGTCGGCGACCCCGGCGAGGGCGACGCGGAGCGCGGCGAGGAACTGCTCGACCTGGCAGCCGCGGCGCTGGCGGAGTTGCTCGACGCGGTCGAAAAGCGGGACGTGAGCCGACCGCCCGACCGGTAGTTACTCCTCGTCTTCCTCGTCCTCGGCGTCGTCCGCTCCCTCGTCGTCCGCGTCTTCGTCCGCCGCGTCCGAGTCCCCGTCGGCGGCCGCCTCGGCGTCCTGTAGCGTCCCGCGGAGCTCCGGGACGGTGGCCGTGAGGTCCCCCACCTGTTCGGCGGCGTCCTCCATCCCCGCGAGAAGCTCGTCCAGCTCCTCGATGGCCTCCTCCAGGTCCTCGGCGTCGTCGAACGCGTCCGCGCGCTGGCCCATGGTGAACCACTTCTTCGCGTCGCGGAGCTCCTCCTCGGCGTCGCCGGTGTCGAGCGCCGATCGGAGCCCGTTGAGGACCCCGAGGACGTTGTCGGCGTCCGTCTCCCAGACGTCGTCGGCGTCGGGGAGTTCGGACCGGACGGCGTCCAGTGACTCCTCGACGTCCGCCCGCATCTCGGAGGCCGCTTCGCCGAACAGCTCGTCGTCGTCCAGGCTGGATTGACTCATACTGACAAATTCCACCCGGTCGACTTTAAAGAGTGGCCCGAAAGCGAAAGTGAAACGTGGGGATATCACGCCCGAGACAGGGGATCAGCGATACCGGCGGTCCGCGAACGTGAGTCGTTACCCCTCGACGTCGACGAGCTTCATCAGCGGGTAGCCGTCCTCCATCTCCATCCGCGTCCGGACGACGCGGCCCTCGTACTCGATGCGCATCTCGACCTCCATGAACCGGCCGGTGAGTTCGGTGTAGTCGGACGACGACTCCGCGAGTTCCGCTTCGAGCGCCTCGTCGAGTATCTCGACGGTCACCGACTCGCAGAACGGCTGGTTCTCGATGGCCTCGGCCATCGCCCGCTCCAGACTCCGGGCGCTGTCGGGGCTGACGGGCGTCCCGGCGAACTGGTGGTAGAGCGTGCCGAACTTGATGCCGGCCTCGAAGCAGGCCTCCTCGCGCTCTGTCGGGGTCATGGGCGACCCGAGACGCGCCCGGGGCAAGTGCGTTCCGTTCGGGTCCGCGACGCGTTCGACGCCCGGACCACCGCCGGTCGCCGAGCGCCTCGCGACCGCGCGTTCGCGCCGCGCCGACGACGTGAATCGCACGTTACTTATCCCGGAACGCTCTGGACTCACACGAATGGACGACCCTGTCTTGCTCACGGGCGCGGAGGGCCGTGTCGGGCAGGCGATCCTGGGCGAGCTGGCGGACGCGTACGAGTGGCGGCTCCTCGACCGGGACCCGCCCCGGAGCGACCCCCCGGGCGAGTTCGTCGTCGCGGACGTGACCGACGAGGAGACGGTCCGCGACGCGATGGGCGGTGTCGGGGCAGTCATCCACCTCGCCGGGGATCCCCGCCCCGAGGCCCCGTGGGACAGCGTACTCACCAACAACATCGACGGGACGAAGACGGTGTTCGACGCGGCGGTCGACGCCGGCGTCGACCGCGTCGTCTTCGCCTCCTCGAACCACGCCGTCGGCGCGTACGAGACCGACGAGCGGACCCCCGACATGTACCGGCCGGCGGACGACTTCCTGCTCGACGGCTCGGAGCTCCCCCGACCGAGCAACCTCTACGGCGTCTCGAAGGCGACCGGCGAGGTGCTCGGTCGCTACTACCACGACCACCACGACGTCTCCGTCTGCTGCGTCCGCATCGGCAACCTCACGGAGAACCACCCCCCGATCGACTACGAGCGCGGCCAGGCCATGTGGCTCTCCTACCGCGACTGCGCCCACCTCTTCGACCGCACGCTCCGGGCCGACTACGACTACGAGATCGTCTACGGGATCAGCGACAACGACCGCAAGTACTACTCGCTCGACCGCGCTCGTGAGGTCCTCGGGTACGAGCCGCAGGACAACTCCGCGCACCACAGCGACGACTGACTTTCGCTACTCGAACAGCCCGTTCACGTCCGCCGCTCGCCGGTCGCGCCGCGACACGTGGTCGGCGAGGCGCTGGTAGATGATGGCGCGGTTCTCCGCGTCCCGCGCGAAGTCCATCACGAGCGTGACGAACTCGCTGGTCCCCTGCCCGTCCGCCAGGTCTTCTCGACCGTACGCCGCCGCTCTCCGTAACACGTCCGCGTCGTACCGCTCGTACTCCTCGGCGAGCACTGCCGCCGCGACGGCCGCCGGCTCGAACCGGAGGTCGCCGAGCGAGAGCGCCTCGCCCTCGTGGGTGAGCCGCGGTGCGGGGCCGCGCTCGATCCGCTCCGGGTCGGCCCCGAGCTCCGAGAGGTGGGTCCGGACGGCCGCGACGTCGACGCCGCGGTACTCGTCCGGCAGGCCGGCGAGGTAGCCGCTCGCGCTCTCGACGAGGCCGGCCGCGCCCGCCCAGTTGCGCTCCGCGGCGTGGTGGACGGCCGCCGTGAACTGGATGAGACCGTGGAGCAGCCGCTCGTCGTCGGTCCCGCGGTCGAGGTCCAGCCAGTAGTCCTCCCAGGCGTCGTGCGCGGCGTGGTACTCGCCCGCGTTGTACACCGCGATCCCCGCCCGGAGGTGGTCGCGCATACCCGGCGTTCGGCCGAGCGGGCAAAACGCGTTTCGTTCGGGAGAAGCGGCTATCGGGGACACAGGCTCCGAGACGGTAGAGCGGGTGCTCGAAGAGGCTGAAATCGGAAGAAGCGTCCGGACGGAGATTTGAACTCCGGTCCCTGGCTCCGCAAGCCAAGAGGATAGTCCACTACCCTACCCGGACTCACTTCTACGTACCCGGGTGATACGTAAAGCGGTTACGGTATTCCCCCGCAGTGCGCCGGGATCACACGGGGCGGAGGAGCCGATCGTCCGCGAGCGCGTCCCGCCCGACGGCGACGGTGAAACAGCGGTTTGACCGTACGCAAGGGTTTTTCCGCCGCGTGGTACACTCGGAAGTATGAAACGACGGGACCTGCTTCGCCGCACGACCGCCGCGCTCGCCGTCGGCGCGGCCGCGGGCTGTCTCTCCGAGGGCGACGGGAGCGCCGGCGACGGAGAGACGACCGACGAAGCGGACGGTGACACGGAGACCTCAACGGACACAGAAACGACCGCGGACCCGGGGACGAGGGCCGACGAGACGACGGACTCCGAGACGGAGACTTCCACCGACTCGACGGGGAGCGAGACGCCGACCATCCGGGACCGGGGGATAGGGACGTACGAGGCCGAGTGCCTCTCCGCGGAGGACGAGGAGCGGGCGAGCGTGGCGTTCGACGACCACCGGATCGACGTCGAGGGGGCGGTCACCCTTCCGGACCCCTGTCACGAGCCGACGCTCGCGGCCGCCGAGTACGACGGCGACGCGTTAGTCGTGACCGTCGGCGCTTCGAGCGGGGACGACGCGGAGATGTGCACGCAGTGCACGGCGATCGCGGAGTACCTGATCCGCATCGGCTTCGACGAGGGAATCCCGTCGTCGGTGCGGGTCGAACACGAGACGACGGGCGAGACGCGGACGATCACCACTGCCTCGCCGTAGCAAGGGTTTAAGCCGTACCGGGGGGCAAACGGGGGGCGAGATGGTGGCGACCGACGGCCGACGATCGAGAGACCGCGGCGGGGCGAACCGGCAAGGACAACGCTTAAGCGCGGCCCAACCCTGCCTGTCCGTATATTCATGGGCGAGATAGAGGATATCTATGCGGACCTCGACGCCGACGTTTCTCTGGAGGAGTTCCGGGAGGCCGTCGAGGAGAAGGTCGATCAGATGGGCGGGCTGGCCGACGAGGAGACGGCGGCGATGCTCATCGCCCACGAGCTCGACGAGAGCGAGGTCGACGGCGTCGCTGACGTCGAACCCGGGATGGAGGACGTCGAGTTCACCGCGAAGGTGGTCGGCGTCGGCGACGTTCGCACGTTCGAGCGCGACGGGGAGGACGAGGAGGACGGCCGCGTCGTCAACGTCGAACTGGCCGACGAAACGGGGTCGATCCGCGTCACCTTCTGGGACAAGATGGCCGAGGGCGCGGTCGAACAGCTCACCGTCGGCGACGTCATCGCGATCAAGGGCCGCCCGAAGGAGGGGTACAACGGCGTCGAGGTCAACGTCAGCGACGTCGACCCGGACGCCGACGAGGAGATCGACGTGCAGGTGCAGGACACCTACCGCGTCGAGGACCTCTCGCTCGGCCTCTCGAACGTGAACCTCGCGGGCAAGGTGCTCGACACGGAGTCCGTGCGCACCTTCGACCGCGACGACGGCAGCGAGGGGAAGGTGTCGAACCTCGTGCTCGGCGACCCGACGGGCAAGGTCCGCGTGACGATGTGGGACGGCATGGCCGACCGCGCCGAGGAGCTCTCATCGGGACTCTCCGTCGAGGTCGTCGACGGTTACGTGCGCGAGCGCGACGGCTCGCTCGAACTCCACGTGGGCGAGCGCGGCGCGATCGAGGAGATCGACGAAGAGATCGAGTACGCCCCCGAGAGCACGCCCATCGAGACGCTGGAGATCGGCCAGACGGTCGACATCGGCGGCGTCGTCCGCTCGGCCGACCCGAAGCGGACGTTCGACCGCGACGACGGCAGCGAGGGGCAGGTCCGAAACATCCGCGTGCAGGACGACACCGGCGACGTGCGCGTGGCGCTGTGGGGCGACAAGGCGGACAAGGACATCGCGCCGGGCGACGAGGTCGCGGTGGCCGACGTGGAGATACAGGACGGCTGGCAGGACGACATCGAGGCCTCGGCCGGATGGCAGTCGACGGTGACGGTGCTGGACGAGGGCGACGCCGCCGGTGGAAGCGGCGACGGCGGCGACGGGTCCGCCGACCTCGACTCGTTCGGCGGGAGTTCCGACGACGCGTCGAGCGACGACGCGAGCGCGACGAGCAGTGGCTCGTCCGACCGCGGCGACGACGCTGCCGGCGGGGCCGCGTCCGGCGGTGCCGCCGCGGCGGTCACGGCCGACGGCGAGGAGGTGGAGTTCACGGGCACCGTCGTGCAGGCGGGCGAACCCGTCGTACTGGACGACGGCGAGGAGACGATGAGCGTCGACACCGACGAGGACGTCCGACTGGGCCAGGAAGTGACGGTGCGCGGGACCGTCACCGACGGGCGGATCGACGCGGACGACGTGTTCTGAAACGGATAATTCCGGACTGAAACCCCCGCAGATAGGCGAAACGCCGCTACGAAAAAGGTTAAGGGCGCGACCGACCCGGGTTTTGGTATGAGCGTTGAGTTACCGTTCGCCCCGGTCGACACCATTATTCGACGGAACGCCGGGGACCTGCGGGTGAGCGCCGACGCGGCGGAGGAACTCGCGCGACGCATCCAGAACCACGGGGCGACGCTGGCCATCGACGCGGCCGAACGCGCCACCGAGGAGGGCCGCAAGACGCTGATGGCCGCCGACTTCGGCGTCGAGCAGGTCGTCGACAAGGACTCGCTGGAGCTGCCGGTCGCCCCCGTGGACCGCATCGCGCGAATCGAGATCGACGACAGCTACCGGGTCTCGATGGACGCGCGGATCGCGCTCGCGGACATCCTCGAGGACTACGCCGACAACGTCGCGGCCGCCGCCGCGACGCTCGCGCGGCACGCCGACCGGCGAACCATTAAGGACGAGGACATCGAGACGTACTTCAAGCTCTTCGATTGATGAAGTTCGGCTACAGCGAGGTCTGCCTCGAACACGACACGGGCGAGCGCCACCCCGAGATCCCCGACCGCCTGCGGGCGATCCGAGAGGGACTGAAGCGGGAGTACGGCGTGCAGTATGTCGACCCCGCGCCCGCGGACGAGGCGGCGATCGAGGCGGTGCACGACCCCGACTACGTCGATGAGTTCCGTCAGTTCTGCGCCGACGGGGGCGGGAACTGGGACCCCGACACGGTCGCCGTCGAGCGGACCTGGGACGCCGCCCTCCAGAGCGCCGGGCTGGCGCAGTGGGCGGCCGAAGAGGCGCTCGCTGGAGCCGACGGCAGGGACACGCCGTTCTCGATCGGTCGGCCGCCGGGCCACCACGCCGTCACCGACGACGCGATGGGGTTCTGCTTCGTGAACAACGTCGCCGTCGCCGCCCAGACCGCGCTCGACGAGCACGACGAGGTCGACCGCGTCGGCGTCGTCGACTGGGACGTCCACCACGGCAACGGCACGGAGGAGATATTCTACGACCGCGACGACGTCTACTTCGTCTCGACCCACGAGGAGGGGATCTACCCCGGCACCGGCGAGGTCGACGAGACCGGCGAGGGCGACGGCGAGGGGTATACGCTGAACGCCCCGCTCCCCGCCGGCTCCGGCGACGCGGAGTTCGCCGCGGTCTTCGACGACGTGATCGCGCCGGCGCTGGCGGAGTTCGACCCCGACCTCCTGCTCGTCTCCGCGGGGTTCGACGCCCACCGGCACGACCCCATCTCCCGCCTGCGCGTCTCCACAGAAGGGTACGGCGTCCTCACGGACCGCGTCCGGTCGATGGCAGACGAGACGGACGCGCCGCTGGCGTTCGTCCTCGAAGGCGGGTACGGTCTCGACGTGCTCGCGGAGGGCGTTCGGATGGTCCACGAGGTGTTCGACGGGCGGAAGCCGATGGAGACCGACGACGACGTCGACGACGACGTCCGGGAGCGGATCGCCGAGCTACGCGAGAATCACGGCCTCGGCGAGAAGTAGCGCGCGAGCTCCGCGCCGAACTCGCCGGCTAGCTCTCCGACCGCCTCGCCGACCAGCACCTCGTAGCCGTCGCGGAGCGTCTCCTCGACGGCCGCGCCGAGCCCCACGCCGAACAGCGCGTCGCTCGAGAGGAGGTCGGCGGCGCTCGTGAACGCCCGGTCGCGCTCGACGACGTACCGGTCGCCGTCGACGAACGGGCCGTAGTCGTCGGTGTCGGCGTACTTCTCGTAGAAGCCGGTCGCGTGCCCGCGGACGTGGACCGGCGGGCCGTCGTGGCGCTCGACCGTCGGGAGCTCCGCGACGGCGAGTTCGACGAACAGCACCGCGTCGCCGTCGGCGAACGCCGCGGCGCGCAACACGTCGAAGCCGCGGCGGTCGAGCTTCTCGGTCACGCCGGACAGCGACTTGCGGAGCTGGGGGTAGAGCTGGTCCTCGACGACGTCGGGCGCGTCGAAGCGGACGGCGAGCGGCGTCGTCCCGCGCTCGGCGACGTGCTCGCGCACCGCAGCGGCCGACAGCGGCTCCGGCGAGTCGGGAAAGAACAGGTCGGGCCGCGGGTCGTCGAGCAGTTCGCGAGCGTAGTGCTGGACGCGGGCGACGTTGTCGGGCGACAGCACGGCGGCGACGTTGCGCTCGGGGTCGGTCGGGTCGATGACGACCAGCGGGTCGTCGAACGTCGCCGCGCCGTGGTCCTCGGGGTCGAGGCGGACCGGCGGGTGCCAGTCGGCGGCGGCCTCGAGGAGCGCGCGGAAGCCGCCGTACTCCAGCACGAGGAGTTCGGTGAGGTAGCCGCTGAACCCGCGCGTCCGGAGGTCGCTCCCGTACGCGCCGATCCCTTTGAGGAACTGCTTGGCGAGGCGCACGTCGGCGGCGCTCTCGTCGTCCAGCCGCTCGCGGAGGTACTGCGTGTGAAACGGGGTCCGGTCGACGGCCGACTGGATCCGCGTCGCGTCGGCCACGTCGTAGCAGGGGACGAGGTCGACGTCGAACCCCTCGTACTCGCCGGTGACGTACGGGTGCTCGGCGTACTCCTCGCGGCCCTCCGGGAGCACCGCGTCGCCGACGCGGAGGCCGTACTCCTCCAGCGTCTCCCGGTCGAGGTCGGCAGGGAACCGGACGAACACGTCGATGTCGCGGTCGCCGCTGACCCAGGTCCCCCGCGCCGTGCTGCCGACCAGCAGCGCGTCGGCGTCCACGTCCAGGTCGGCGACGGCGTCCTCGGCGCGTTCGATCAGGTCCTCGGCGGCCGCCGAGAGGCGCTCGCGCTCCTCCGGGTCCGGGTCTATCTCCTCGCTGACCGCCCGAACGGCGGCGTCGAACGCGTCGTCCGTCATTGCCGGTCGGTTCTCGCCGTCGCGCCGAAAGGGTGTCGGTGCCGCCGCCCTGCGGCGAAAACGAAAGCCCTATCAAATACCCCACCACTACAGATGAGTGACGCCAGTGCCGCCGTAGCTCAGTTGGTAGAGCACCTGGTTGTTACCCAGGTTGTCACAGGTTCGAGCCCTGTCGGCGGCGCTTTCCTTCCGACGCTCACCTCGGTAGACAGCCGTCCGCCGTCGCTTCAAAAGACTTGAAAAGCACCCCGTCCAATCCACTACCGAGGGCCCGTAGCTAAGTCTGGTAAAGCGCCCGGCTCATAACCGGGCGATTCCTTGGTTCGAATCCGAGCGGGCCCATACGAGTACCGCGCGCGACAGCGAAACGGTCAAGTGTTACGCCGCGAGGATTCTCACCCAGCAAGTCGCGCGCAGCGAGCGACGCGAGCGAGTACGCCTTGCTTCGGTTCGAATCCGAGCGGGCCCACTTCTGCGACGAACGGACGCGAGGAGCAAATCGCTCACGCCGCGAGGCTTCGAACGAGAGAACGCCGGAGGCGTTCGCGTTGTTCGAATCCGAGCGGACCCACGTCTGTGACGAGCGGATCCCCGCCGCGACCGACCGCGACGGACCACCGCCCTCACCCCGTCCTATCGCGACTCCAAGACTTATTACGACGACGGGCTTGGATCGAATAACTACCGGCCGGCGTCCCCGCACCGGCCGAGGAGCCGAGCAATGGCCGGATCACCCCCTGAGGACCGACAGGACGCGTCGAATAGCGCCGCGACCGACGACCGCGACCTCCGGACGGCGGCGCTCGCGATCTGCTGCGCGCTCGGGCTCGCCGTCGCCGGGACGGCGCTGCCGGCGCTCGCGGCGCCGCTTGCCGGCGGGAGCCTCGGTGAGGGGCTCTTCGACCCGTCCGGCGGCGCGCCGGGCGGGCAGGCCGGCGGGGGAGAGGGGCCCGGCGGCGGACTCGGCGCACTGAACCCCGGCGACCGGACGAGCGTCGGCGGGTCGCTCGGCGGGCAGGACGGCGGGTTGCGCAACCAGTCCGCGGCCACGCACTTCTACGTCGAGAGCGAGGAGCCGGCGTACTGGCGGACCGGCGCGTACGGCGTCTACACGGGCGACGGGTGGGAGTCCGGCGCGACGAGCGGACTCGGCCCGGGGCGGTACGACGGCGGTCGGCAGGTCGAACAGACCGTCGAACTCGAACGGCCGGCGACGGCGCTGCCGGCGGCCTGGCAGCCGTACGACGTCGAGGTCGACGCGGAGGTGCGGGCCGAGCGGCTCGGCCTCGCCGTGGAGGACCCGCTGCCGGCCGGAACCGAGTACACCGTCTCCAGCCACCGAAAGGACACGGATCCGTCGACGCTCCGGGCGGCCGGGGACAACTACCCGTCGGCCGTCGAGCGGTTCACGCGGCTGCCGGACTCGACGCCGGACCGGGTCGGGGAGTTCACCGACCGGCTGACGGCCGACGACGAGACGAACTACGACAGGGCGCGGACCATCGAGCGGTGGTTAGAGGAGAACCGCGGCTACTCGCTGAACGCCTCGCACGACCCGAGCGGCGACGTCGCCGACGAGTTCATCTTCGAGATGGAGCAGGGCTACTGCGAGTACTTCGCGACGGCGATGACGGTGATGCTCCGCTCGCAGGACGTCCCGGCGCGGTACGTCGTCGGCTACAGCCAGGGCGAGCCCGTCGGCGAGAACCGCTATCAGGTGCGGGGGATGAACGCCCACGCCTGGGTCGAGGTGTACTTCGAGGGCGTCGGCTGGGTGAAGTTCGATCCGACGCCGGCCGCGGACCGCCAGACCGCGGAGCAGCAGGCGCTCGAGGAGCAGACGAACGAGAGCGAGACGTACGCCCACGAGGTACAGACGGGGCCGAACGAGACGTTCGACCCGGGCAACGACAGCATCTCGAATGCCGGGCCGCCGTACGACGTCGAGGTGTCCCCCGACCCCGCGCCGGGCCGCGAGGTGACCGTCACCGTCACGAAGGCTGACACCCCCGTCGAGGGCGTGGTCGTCTCCTTCGACGGCGAACGCGTCGGCGTCACGGACGAGAACGGCGAGGTGACGGGGACGGTGCCCTACGAGGAGACGTTCGAGGTGAGCGTCAGGCCGCGGGCGAACGAGTCGGCCGACGGGTTCGCGTTCGGCGCGCCCCCGGCGCAGGCGGCGGACAACGAGACGCGGACGTACGAGGTCGACACGAACGTCTCCGTCGAGGTCGCGGGGACGCCCACGCCCGGCGCGACGGTCGACCTCCTCGCCACCGCCGGCGGCGAGCCGATGCGGAACGCGACCGTGCGCGTCGACGGCGACCGCGTCGGCGAGACGGACGAGGACGGAGTGATCACGGTCACCGTACCCGAGGACACGGGTGACGAGATGCGGGTGGCGGTCGAGCGCGGGTCGGTGGACGGCGAGGCGATCGTCGAACTCGGCGAACTCGACGTGCGCGTCGACGGACTCGCGGTCGCGGGCCGGCCCGCAACGGTCGTGGTGACGGTCGGCGACGAGCCCGTACCCAACGCTTCGGTGGCCGTTAACGGCGAGGCGGTCGGGCGGGCCGACGCGAACGGCGAACTGACGGCCTCGCTCCCCCTCTCGAACGAGGCGACGCTCGTCGCGTCGGTCGACGGGCGCGAGACCGAGACGGCGCTCGACTGGCTGTTGGTCCCGCTGGCCGGCGGCGTCGCCGTCGCCGTCGGTGCGCTCGCGGGCGTCGCCGCGCTGGCGCGCCGGCGGGACGTGACGCTCGCCGACGTGCGGGTGCGCCTGCGGTGGCTCGCCGGCGCCGCGGTCGGCGGACTGCTCGCGCTGAGCGACGGTCTCGACGAGGCGGCGCGACTCGCCCGGCGAGCGCTGGCCCGCTTCGACTGGGTGCCCGAGCGCCTCCGGACGCTGGCGGCCCGCGTCGCCGCCGTGAACGCGGTTTCGACGGCGGTCGCGGCGGTGCGCCGCGTCCTCCAGCTGTTCGGCGTCGGCGCGGGCGGACGAGCCGCCGGAGAGGCGGCCGCGAACGGGCGCGGTGACGACCGCGTCCGCGCGACGACCGACGAGCCCGCGACCGAAGAGCAGCGGTCGCTCCGGCGGTTCTGGCGGCAGTTCGTCCGGATCGTCTCGCCGGGAGACTGGCGGACGCGGACGCCGGGCGAGGTCGCGCGGGCGGCGGTCCGCAAGGGGTTCCCCGACGGACCGGTGTACCGGCTGACGGAGGCGTTCCGGCGCTCGGAGTACGGCGAGGACCCGCCGGACGAGGAGCGCCTCTCGACCGCGAGACGGGCGCTCGACCGACTGCGGGACCGGACGGAGGACCGATGACGTACCGGCGACGGACCGTCGTCGCGCTCGGCGCCGCGGGCCTGCTCGTCGGCGTCGGCCTCGCGTTCGCGCCGGAGGCGGTGCCGCGCGCGGTGCGCGAACCGGCGCGGAGCGCGGTCGAGTCGCTCGGCGACGACCTGACCGCCGCGGCGGTCTCGCTGGTCGGTCTCGCCGCGGCGCTGTGGATCGCCCGGTCGTCGGACGGTGACGCCGCCGGGGCCGAGCCGCTGACCGCGACCCCGCCGGAAGCGGCGACGGCGGAGACGACCGTCGCCGGCGGCGAGTTCGACGCCGCGGTCGAGCGCGTCGGCGAGCGCGACCTCGCGGCGGGGGCGGTCGAGCGCGGGGAGCCGGCGACCCGCCTCCGCGAGACGGCGCGGACGGTGCTCTCGCGGACCCGTCCCGACGACGCGGACGTCGAGGGGATGATCGCGGCCGGCGCGTGGACGGACGACCGGGTCGCCGCGGCCTTCCTCGGCGACGAGCGGGCGCCGGGGTGGACGTTCCGGGAGCGCCTGCGGGCGTGGCTGGCTCCGGAGCGAGAGACCGAGCGCCGGGCGGCGCGGACCGTCGCGGCGCTCGGGCGGGAACTGGAGCGCCACGAGCAGCGGTGGCACCGGCGACCGAGCGACGGGACGGGCGACGAGGCGCGTGACGCCGGGGAGGTGCGTCGCTGATGCGGTCGGTCCCACGGTGGGGCGGCCCGGCGGCCGGGAGCGCCGCGCTAGCGACGGCCGGCGTGGCGAGCGGCGAGCAGGTCCTGCTCGCGGCGGCGGTCGTCCCGCTCGTGTTCGTCTGCTACGGCGCGCTCGCGACGACGCCGCCCGCGGAGAGCGTCCGCGTCGAGCGGTCGGTCCGCCCCGACGCGCCGATGCCCGGCGAGACGGTCCGGGTCGACCTGACCGTGACTAATCCGACGGACCGGCCGCTCCCGGACGTGCGCGTCGTGGACGGCGTCCCCGACCCCCTCCGCGTGGTCGCGGGGACGCCGCGGGGCGGGTTCGCGCTCCGGCCGGGCGAGTCGACGACGCTGTCGTACTCGGTCGTCGCTCGCCGCGGCGAGTACGCCTTCGACGCCCCGTCGGTGCGGACCCGCAACGTGAGCGGGACCCGGTACGACACCACCGCGATTCCGGTCGCGGGCGCCGCGCGGATCACCTGCGAGGTAGGCGTCGACGAGGTGCCCCTCCACGAGCAGACGACGGGCGTCACCGGGCAGTTGCCGACCGACACCGGCGGCAGCGGCGTGGAGTTCTACGCCACCCGCGAGTACCGGACCGGCGACCCGCCGAGCCGTATCGACTGGCGGCACCTCGCCAAGAGCGGGTCGCTGACGACCATCGACTACCGCCGCCAGCAGGCGGCCCGCATCGTGGTGGTCCTCGACGCCCGGGCGGCGAGCGACGTGGCGCGGCGGTCCGGCTCCCCCACCGGCGTCGACCTCGGTGTCTACGCCGCGGCGCGGCTGGTCGGAACGCTCGCGGACGCGGACCACCAGGTCGGCGTCGCGACGGTCGAGGACGGCGAGGCGGGACCGCGGATCGCCTGGGTCGAGCCGTCGAGCGGCCCGGAGCTCCGGGCGCGCGCCGAGCGCCTCTTCGACAGCGTGCTTGACGCGCCGGCCGAGGAGCGAAGCGTCGCGGACGGGGGAGGCGCTCCCGGCGACGGAGCGGCGTCGGACGCGCTCACCGAACTGCGCCAGCGCCTCGGCGGCGACGCGCAGGTGCTGTTCGTCAGCCCGTTCGCGGACGACTACCCGGCCGAGGTGACGCGCACGCTGTCGGCCCACGGTCACGCGGTGACGGTCGTCTCCCCGGACGTGACGGGCGCGGACACGACCGGGAGGCGGATGGCGGCCGTCGAGCGGGAGGTCCGGCTCGCCGACGTGCGCGACCGGGGGATCCCCGTCAATGACTGGCACCCCGACGCGCCGCTGGCGACCGCGCTGGCCGACGCGCTGGAGGGGGTGCGATGAGCGTCCCCTTCGTCACTCCGGAGTCGGCGTCGAACGGCGACGCGACGCCCCCGCGAACGAGCCGGGTGCTCGTCACCGCGGTCGTCGGCCTCGGCGTCCTGTTCGTCGGGTCGTCGACGGCCGTGCTCGGACAGGTGATAGAGAGCGCGCTGACCGGGCTGGTCGTCGCGGCGGCGCTGTCGCTGCTGAACGACGACGACCCCGAGTCGCTCGCGGCAGGCAGTCTGCTGCTCGCGCCGGCCGCCGCGTCGCTCACCGGCGACCTGATCGCCATCGCGGGCGGGCCGCCGGTGCGGGCGCTCCGGGCGGTCGCGCTGGTCGTCGCGTCGTTCGGCGTCGCCGCGTGCTGGACCGGCATCGTCGGGAACAGAACGCTGACCGTCGGCGCCTCGCGGTTTGGCTACGCGCTGTTACCGCTGTCGCTCGCCGCGCTCGCCGCCATGGTGTCGAACGTCGGCACCGACGCGGCGGCGGCCGCGGGCGGGCCCGTCCTCGACGCGCTGTGGCGCGAACTCGTCGCGCCCACGGCCCCGGCGCCGCGGATCGCCGACTTCCTCCTCCTGCTCGCGGTCGGCGGGTTCGCCGTTCGCGCGGCGCTTGAGCGCCTGCCCGTGGCCGAACTCGCGAGCAAGCGCGACACCGCCCGGCGGGCGGCGCAGGTAGAGCGCACCGTCGACGTCCTGCGGACGACCTACCGGGTCTGCGCGCCGGCGGGGCTCGTGCTCGGTGTCCTCCACCTCGCCGGCGCGGGGCCGTACGGCGCGCTCCCCGGCGGGCTGGTCGACCTGCTCGCGGGCGTGGCGAAGACGGAGGTCCTCCGGGTCCTGCTCGTCGCGGCGGCGGTCGCCGGATCCGTCGCCGCGGTCGCCGTCGAGGCGGTGCTGTGGGCGCGAACCGCCGCCGCGTCGGACGTCGCGCCCCGGGTCGTCCCCTTCGCGTCCGGCGTCGCGCTCATCGGCGGCGTGTGGGCGTTCACCGACCTCGTACTCGGGCGGGTTCGGTCGCGGATCCCGTCCGTCGCCGCGCCGGCGCTCGAGGAACTCGTCGGCGTCGTCGGCGAGACGCCGGTCGCCCTGCTCGTCGTGGCCGGGACGCTGGTGCTTTTCGTCGCGCTCGTCGGCGTCCTCACGCTGCTAGGCCGGTGGGGCTTCCTGACCGACCGGGTCGCCCCCGTCGCCCTCGCCAGCGCCGGCCTCTTCCTCGCCGGGACCGTCTCCGGCATGGTCGGGGACGGCCCCCTCGTCGTGTTCGGCGGCGTCGCCGCCGCGACGGTCGCCTGGGACCTCGGCGAGTACGGCGTCGGCGTGGCGGAGGGGCTCGGCCGCCGCGCCCGGAGCAGGCAGGGCGAACTCGCCCACGGGCTGGCGAGCGTCGCCGTCGGCGCGGCGAGCGTCGCCGCGGCGTTCGCCCTCCTCGGCGTCATGCGGCGGACGGTCCCGGAGGCGTCGCTCGTCGCCGCCGGCGCGTCGGCCGCGTTCGTCGGCACGTTACTCCTGCTGTCGCGGTTGCGGTGAGCGGCCGTCCGCCGGGCGAGCGGCGACCGGCACCGACCGCGGTCGGCTCACTCCTGGAACTCGCGCACTCGCTTCCCGCGGGCCGACCACGCCGTGACGAGGATGACGACCGCGTAGAACACTCCCACGACCGCGACGACGACCTCCCCCGGAACGACGACCATCGACGCCGTCTGTTGCCACGACTCGGACGGTTCGAAGACCGTGACCCGGGCGACCCACGCGGCGAGCAGGATCAGCAGCAGCGGGAGGTACGACCGCCGGAGCCGGTGTGTGAGCGCCTCGCGGAAGGAGATGTTGAACGTGGGTTCGCCGAGCTCTTCGCTGAGCTGTTCCCGCCAGTCCCGGTCGCTCGTGCTGAGCACCGTCTGGTCCGGCGAGTACATCTCGGCGTACAGGTCCTTCTGCAGGATGCGGACCCGGTTCCGCCAGACGTCGTACTCGCGGTAACGGGTCGCCTCCATGATCAGGAACGCGGTGACGCCGAACATCCCGATGATCATCACGTAGTGAGGGTTGTCCGGGCTGGAGAAGGCCCACGTCAGTATCGCCGCGACGACTACCACGGCCCAGTTCGTCGTCTGGTCCAGTCGAGCGCGCCAGGACGCCGTCCGGTCGACCTCGCCGCGGTAGAACTCCCCGGTCAGCCCCGCGAACGCGGTCCGGTCGTCGGAGATGCCGAGGTCCGCCTCGTCTGCGGCGTCCGATGCCCGTTCCGAGTCGCTTTCAGCCATGTCCACCGGACTACGACGGCGACGCGCAAATGCGCGGGGTCGGAGCGAGGGGGACGACGCGGCGGAACTATTTATATTAGAGAACGAGAACGCCGGAACATGTCGCGTCCGATCCGACCCCCGCGATCGGTGATGAGCGATGGCTGACCCCGACCGCGGACGCCTCGGGCTGTTCTTCGGCGTCCTGGTCAGCCTCGCGGCCGGGTTCGTCGCATTCTCGCTGCTCGCGGACGTGCGCATGGTGACGCTCGCGGCGCTGTACATGTTCACGCCGATGGTCGCCGGGCTGGTCGTCTGTCTCGTCCGGGGCGTCCCGCTGTCGACCGTCGGCCTGCGAGTCGGCCGGGCGCGCTGGCTCGCCGTCGCGGCGCTGGTCGCGCTCCCGCTGGTCGCGATCGCCCTCGCGGTCGCAGTCGCGGTGCCCGGCGTGGCGTTCGACCCGAGCGTCGATCCGCTGCCGGGCGTCGCGCTCCCGTCGGGGCCGCTCGGCGTCGCGGCGACGTTCGGGATCGCACTTGCGCTGGGCGCGACCGTCAACGCCGTCTTCGCTTTCGGCGAGGAGTTCGGGTGGCGCGGCTACCTGCTGTGGGAACTCGCGCCGCTGGGGTTCTGGAAGGCGTCGACCGTCATCGGCGTCGTCTGGGGGCTCTGGCACGCGCCGATAATCCTGGACGGCTACAACTACCCCTCGTTCCCGGTGGTCGGCGTCGCCGCCATGACGGTCGCCTGCGTCGCGTTCTCGCCGCTGTACACCTACCTCGTCCTCCAGGCGGAGTCGGTGCTCGCCGCGGCGCTGCTCCACGGCGTGTTCAACGGGTCGGCGGGGCTCGTCGTCGCCCACGCGGTCGGCGACGGCGCCGCGCTGGAGGAACTGGTCGCCAGCCCGGTCGGCGTCGCGGGCGTCGTCGCGTTCGGCCTCGCCGCCGCGGGCATCGCCGCCGTCGGCGCGCCGTCGCTCACCCGCGAGTTCGCGGGTGGTGAGCGCCGCACCGCGGACGAGCCGCCGCGGCCCGGCGGCGACCCCGCCGAGTGACCGTGCTCGTCGGCGTCTGCGGTCGGCTAGCCCTCCGGCCGTCGCTCGTCGATCGTAGGCTGTGGCTCGTCGGTCGTCGGCCGTCGCCCGATAGGTCAAGCCGAACACATACGTAGGGGCCGCCGCTATGGGGAGGTGATGAGCGACGCCCCGCAACTCACCGTCGACGAGGCCGCGTCGGAGTGCGCCGCCGTCCTCGACGCGGTCCACGACGCCGTCATCGCCGACAGAGAGTTCCTCCGCACCGTCCTCCTCGGCGTGCTCGCCCGCGGCCACGTCCTGCTCGAGGACGTGCCCGGGACGGGCAAGACCCTCACCGCCCGCTCGATGTCGGAGGCGCTCGGCCTCTCCTTCAACCGCATCCAGTTCACGCCGGACCTCCTGCCGAGCGACATCACCGGCACGCACGTGTACGACGAGACCGACGGATCCTTCGAGTTCAACGAGGGGCCGGTGTTCGCGAACGTCGTGCTGGCCGACGAGATCAACCGCGCGCCGCCGAAGACCCAGGCCGCCCTGCTGGAAGCGATGGAAGAGGGGCAGGTGACCGTCGACGGCGACACCCACGACCTCCCCGACCCCTTCTTCGTCATCGCGACCCAGAACCCCGTCGAGCAGGAGGGGACGTTCGAACTGCCCGAGGCCCAGCGCGACCGCTTCGTCGTGAAGACGGCGATGGGCTACCCCGGCCGCGGCGGCGAACTCCAACTCCTCAAGCGCCGCGCGAACCGCCACGAGCAGGCCCCCTCCGTGACGCGGGTGATCGATGACGCGGACGTGACGGACCTGCAGGCGGTGCCCGAGACGGTGACCGTCGAGGACAAGGTGCGGGGGTACGTCGTCGACCTCTGCCGCGAGACCCGCACCGACCCGCGCGTCGAGGTGGGCGTCTCCCCGCGCGGCGTCCAGCGCCTGTTCGAGGCGGCCCGCGCCCACGCCGTCCTCTCGGGCCGGGAGTACGTCGCGCCGGACGACGTGAAGCGGGTCGCCCACCCCGTGCTCGACCACCGCCTCGTCCTCACGACCGAGGCGTCGGTCAACGGCGTCGAGAAGGGCGCCGTCGTCGCCGACGTGCTGGACCGCGTCGAGGTGCCGGCGATGGCGACCAGTTGAGGCCGTTCGCGCGCCCGCCGAGCCGCCGTACGGCGGATCCGGGAGACTGAAGGGGGAGTCGCGAGTCCCCGACGCTATGAGCGACACGCACCCCGGAACGCCGACGGTCGGACAGGTGACGTTGATCGCCCTGTTCGTCACGGCGCTGGTGACGGCGCAGTTGACGGCCACGAAGATCCTCGCGTTTCAGATCCCCCTCTCGCTGCCGGTGACCGGCGCGACGCTCGTCCTGCCGGGCGCCGCCCTCGCCTACGCGGTGACCTTCCTCGCGAGCGACTGCTACGCCGAACTGTACGGGCGACGGGCCGCGCAGATCGTGGTCAACGTTGCCTTCGCGATGAACTTCGTTGTGCTGGCGCTGGTGTGGTCGACCATCGCCGCGCCGGCCGCCGCCTCGGGCGTCGACCCCGACGTGTTCGAGACGGCGCTCGGCGCGAGCACGAACGTCGTCCTCGGGAGCCTGCTCGCGTACGTCGTCTCGCAGAACTGGGACGTGGTCGTCTTCCACCGCATCCGCGACTACACCGACGGCGACGCGCTGTGGCTCCGCAACGTCGCGTCCACGGCGTCGAGTCAGGCGATCGACACGGTCATCTTCGTCGCCGTGGCGTTCCTCGTCGCGCCGACCGTCCTCGGCGTCGGCCAGGCGCTGCCGCTCGCGGTCATCGCCCAGTTGATGGTCGGCCAGTACCTGCTGAAACTCGCCATCGCCGTCGTCGACACGCCGTTCGTGTACGCCATCGTCGGCGCGGTCCGCGAGCGCGAGGGCGACCGCGTCGCGCCCGCCTGACCCCGCACAATCGTCCGGTTTCGGACCGGTCGAGCGACTGACTGCGACCCTTTTGCCGCTTCACGTGGGAGGACGACCCATGGCCGACACCCCGAGCATCGATACGGTCGAGGAGGGCGACGACTACTACCACGTCCGGTACCGCGACCCGGACGACTTCGACACGATCCGCACCCCGGACTGGGCGGAGGAGGCGTCCGACTCCGTCTCGGAGGGGAGCGAGGTCCGCACCGGGAAACGGCAGGGCAGCGACGACTGGGAGGTCCAGAGCGTCCTGATCAAGAAACAGGCCGGCGAGGACAAGGCCCGCGAGCAGGCAGAGGAGATAGTCGAGAAGATCGAGTCCTGAGCGTCGGTACCGTCGGTTTTTCGCGCTCGTCACGCCGAGACTACCGGGTAGCGCTCGCGACGGCTGTTTAATATCGGATAGCAATTCGATAGCAGTATTTATTAACTTCTACCCCAGTCTTAATACCATGACGAACGAGCTAACGCGACGCGACGCGCTGAGAGCGGGCGTCGGAACCCTCGCGGCTGGCGTCGCCGGCTGTCTCGGCGCCGTCTCGGGTGGAAGCGAGAGCGACGGAACGGCGGTCCAGTCCTCCTTCTTCGTGCTGGGGGACTTCGCGGACAGGGTCGCCGGCGACGCGGCGGACGCGAACACGCTGGTGCCGGTCGGCCAGCACGGCCACGGGTGGGAGCCGTCGGGGCAGCTCCAGCGCGACGTGCTGACGGCTGACGCCTTCGTCTACGTGGGCGAGGGGTTCCAGCCGTGGGCCGACGACATCGTCGCGAACGTGCAGTCCGACGACGCCGACGTCGAGCCGATCGCGGCGTGGGAGAACGTCGACCTCCTGCCGGTCGACGGGGACCACGAGGGGGATACTGACCACGAAGACGGCCACGAGGAGGACCACAACGAGAGCGAGGGAGGCCACGAAGACGCACACGACGAGAGCGAGGACGACCACGACCACGGCGACGCCGATCCGCACTTCTGGCTCGATCCGACCCGAGCGGCCACGGCGGTCGAGACCATCGCCGAGGGAATGGCGGCCGTCGACCCGGACAACGAGGAGACGTACGCCGAGAACGCCGAAGCGTACCGGGAGGAACTCGCGGCGCTCGACGAGCGGTTCGAGTCGACGCTGTCGTCGACATCGCGCGACGCCGTGCTCGTCGCGGGCCACGACTCGTTCGGGTACCTCGCGCGGCGGTACGGGTTCGAGGTGCACGCGCTGACCGGTCTCTCGCCGGACGACTCGCCCTCGCAGCGCGACGTCCGCGAGGCGCAGGAGGTGGTGGACGCCCACGGGATCGAGCACGTGCTCGCCCCGGTGTTCGAGTCCGACCGCGCGGCGGAGCAGCTCGTCGAGGAGACCGACGCGACCGAGGTGCTTCCCGTCACGGCGTTGCCGGGGCAGCGCGAGGACTGGGCGGCGGACGGCTGGGGTTACGTCGAGGTGCAGGAGAACCTGAACCTGCCGTCGCTGGCAACGGCGCTGGGGGCCGAATGACGGCGGTCGTCGACGTCGAGGACGCCACGTTCGGCTACGGCGACCGCCCCGTCGTGGAGGACGTGTCGCTGTCCGTCGAGTCGGGGGAGTTCCTCGGGCTGGTCGGGCCGAACGGCTCCGGCAAGAGCACGCTCCTGTCGCTCGTGCTCGGCCTGCGTCGACCCGACAGCGGATCGGTCCGCCTGTTCGGCGAACCCGCCCACGAGTTCGGCGACGGCGAGCGCGTCGGCTACGTCGCCCAGAACGTCGGCGGGACGCCCGCCCGGATGCCGGTGACGGTCCGGGAGGTCGTCACGATGGGTCGCTACCCGCGCGTCGGGGTCGGTCGCCTCTCGGACGCCGACCGCGAGGCGGTGCGGCGCGCGATGGCGACCGTCGGCGTCGACGACCTCGCGGACCGGCCGATCGCCGACCTCTCCGGCGGTCAACGACAGCGGGCGTTCATCGCCCGGGCGCTCGCCGGCGAGGCGGACCTGCTCGTGCTCGACGAGCCGGCCGTCGGCGTCGACGCCGAGTCGCGCTCGGCGTTCTACGACCTGCTCGCGGGGCTGAACGACGAGGGGCTGACGATCGTCCTCGTCGAGCACGACATCGGCGTGGTGACCGGCCACGCGACGAGCGTCGCCTGCATCAACTGCTCGCTGCGGTACCACGGTGACCCGGAGGGGTTCGTCGAGAGCGACGCCCTGTCGCGTGCGTACGGCGCGAATCAGCGGCTCCTCCAGCACGACCATGATTGACCTCGTCGAGATGCTCGGCTTCCGGTTCATGCAGCGGGCGTTCCTGGCAGGGATCTGCGTCGGGGTCGTCGCGCCGCTGGTCGGCACCTTCCTC
This sequence comes from Halostella limicola, assembly GCF_003675875.1. Taxonomy (NCBI): domain Archaea; kingdom Methanobacteriati; phylum Methanobacteriota; class Halobacteria; order Halobacteriales; family Natronoarchaeaceae; genus Halostella; species Halostella limicola. Next base: position 1,009,745 of record NZ_RCDI01000002.1, read on the forward strand.
GTCCACCGCGAGATGGCGATGATCGGCGAGACGCTCGCCCACACCGCGTTCGCCGGCGTCGCGATCGGGCTGTTCGTCGGCTCGGCGTTCGCGGTCCCCGTCTCCCCGGAGCTGTCCGCGCTGGTGGTCGCCGTGCTCTCGGCGCTGCTGATCGAGGCGATCGCCGAACGCACGGACGCCTACGGCGACGTGTCGATGGCGATCGTCCTCTCGGGCGGGTTCGCGCTGGGAAGCGTCGTCGTCAGCCTCGGCGGCGGGATCTCCGTCGGGATCAAGCAGTACCTGTTCGGCAGCCTCGCCACCGTCACTGAGGAGAACGTCCGCCTCCTGGTCGCGCTGACCGTGCTCGTCACGGCGGTCGTCGGGGTGACGTACAGACAGCTCACCTACGTCACGTTCGACGAGACGGCGGCCCGGGTCGGGGGTATCGACGTGACGCTGTACAACCGCCTGCTCGTCGCGCTGACGGCGGTCGTCGTCGTCGCGGCGATGCAGATCATGGGGATCATCCTCGTCGCCGCGATGCTCGTGGTGCCCGTCGCGGCCGCCGCGCAGGTCGCGCGGACGTTCAAGGGGTCGCTCGTCCTCTCGGTCGTCGCGGCCGAGATAGCCGTCCTACTCGGCGTCACCGTCTCGTACGGCTACGGGACGGCCGCGGGCGGCACCATCGTGCTGGCCGCCATCGGCGTCTACGGGGCCGCGGTGGTCGCCGGGCGGGTCGGCGTTCGGCCGTCGTTCGGCGGTCGGTGACGCGGTCTTCGCGCTCCGGCGCCCGGTAGCCCGCGCCGCGATCCGAACGCTAACGTTCCGGGGGACGCTACACGTTGTCATGCAACCGTTCGGGACGCCTGCGACGAGTTCTGGAGGTGTGGCGGCGTGACGGCGAGTCACGGCGACCTCGACGCGTCGGGGCCGGACCCCCGCCGCGACGGCCGCGCCGACTACGACTATCAGGGCGGCGAGGTCGACCGCCCGGGGCTCGTCGACGACCTGGAGAAAGTCGTCGACGGCGAGGTCCGGTTCGACGAGTACAGCCGACAGCTGTACGCGACGGACGCCAGCGCCTACGAGATGACGCCGATCGGCGTCGTCTTCCCGGTGTCGACCGCCGACGTGTCGGCCGTCGTCGAGTACTGCGCCATGCGGGAGATCCCGGTCCTTCCGCGGGGCGGCGGTACCAGCCTCGCCGGGCAGACAGTCAACGAGGCGGTCGTCCTCGACTTCACGAAACACATGGACGCCGTGATCGAGACGGACCCGGAGGCCCGCCACGCCCGGGTCCAGCCCGGCGCGGTCCTCGGGGACCTCAACGCGCGGCTGGAGCCCCACGGCCTGAAGTTCGCGCCCGACCCCGCGTGGGGCGACAAGAGCGCCATCGGCGGGGCCGTCGGCAACAACTCGACGGGCGCGCACTCGCTGCAGTACGGCAAGACCGACGCCTACGTCGAGTCCGCCGAGGTCGTGCTCGCCGACGGGACCGTCACCCGGTTCGGCGAGGTGACCGTCGAGCGGGCCCGCGAACTCGCCGGCGAGGGGGACCTCGAATCGCGGATCTACGCCGAGGTCCTGCGGATCATCGACGAGGAGGCCGACGAGATCGACGCGCGCTACCCCGAACTCAAGCGCAACGTCTCGGGGTACAACCTGAACGTGCTCGCCGACCAGTCGGAGGAGGGCGTCGTCAACGTCGCGAAACTGCTCGCCGGGAGCGAGGGGACGCTGGCGGTCGTCACCGAGGTCGAGGTGAGCCTCGAACCGATCCCCGAGACGAAGAGCCTCGCGCTGCTCTCCTACGGGAGCGTCGTCGACGCGATGGAGGACGTCGCGCCCATCCTCGAACACGGCCCCGCGGCGGTCGAACTCGTCGACGACGTGCTGATCGATCTGGCGCGGGACACGGCGGAGTTCGAGGACGTCGTGACGATGCTCCCCGAGGGGACGAACGCCGTCCTGCTGGTGGAGTTCTACGCCGAGGACGAGGCCGAGGGGCGCGAGAAGGTGGCCGGTCTGCTGGCGGACCGCGTGCCGGGTGCGGAGGCGAGCGCCCCCGTCCCCGACGACGCGGCCGTCACGGACGCCGACCCCTACGCCGTCGACGCGCTCGAAGCGCACGACGAACCCGACCGCGCGAGGTTCTGGAAGCTCCGCAAGTCCGGCCTGCCGATCCTGCTATCGCGGACCTCCGACGAGAAGCACATCAGCTTCATCGAGGACTGCGCGGTGCCGCCGGAACACCTGCCGGAGTACGTCGCCGACTTCCAGGAGATACTGGCGGACCACGACACCTTCGCCAGCTTCTACGCCCACGCCGGTCCCGGCGTGCTCCACATCCGGCCGCTCATCAACACGAAGACCGACCTCGGCGCGGAGACGATGGAGTCCATCGCCGACGACGTGACCGACCTCATCGTCGAGTACGGCGGGAGCGTCTCCGGCGAGCACGGCGACGGCCGCGCCCGCACCCAGTGGAACCGCAAGCTGTACGGCGAGGCGCTCTGGCAGACGTTCCGCGACCTGAAGTCGGCGTTCGACCCCGACTGGCTCCTCAACCCGGGCAACGTCTGCGGCGACCACGACATGACGGAGCACCTCCGCTACGGCGGCGACTACGAGTTCGACGCCGGCTTCGACCCCGACCTGAACTGGGAGAACGACAACGGTTTCCAGGGGATGACCGAACTCTGTCACGGCTGCGGCGGCTGTCGCGGGTTCCAGGACACCACCGGCGGCGTGATGTGCCCCACCTACCGCGCCGAGGACGAGGAGATCCTGAGCACCCGCGGCCGGGCGAACGCGCTCCGGCAGGCGATGAGCGGCGACCTCGACGGGGCCGACGCCGCCGCGTCGGACCGGAACGAGAGGTTCGCGGCCGAGGAGGACGACGAGGCGGACGCCGCGGAACAGCTCTCCGACGAGTTCCTCGACGAGGTGCTCGACCTCTGTATCGGCTGCAAGGGCTGCGCGAAGGACTGTCCGAGCGAGGTGGACATGGCGAAGCTGAAAGTCGAGGTGACCCACCAGAAGCACCAGCGCGACGGGGCCGGCCTCCGCGAGCGGGCGTTCGCGAACGTCGACGCGCTCTCGGCGCTCGGCAGCGCGACCGCGCCGGTGTCGAACTGGCTCACGAAGGTGCCCGGCGCGCGCTTCGCCATGGAGAAGGCGGTCGGCATCGCCCGCGAGCGCTCGCTCCCGACGTTCCGCCGGGAGACGCTGCGGGACTGGTTCGACGAACGCGGCGGGGCGGCGGTGCCCGAGTCCGAGGCGGAGCGCACGGCCGTCCTCCTGCCGGACACGTTCACCAACTACAGCTACCCCGAGCGCGGGAAGGCGGCCGTCCGCGTGCTCGAAGCCGCCGGCGTGCACGTCGATCTGGCGGAGACCACCGACAGCGGGCGGCCGGCCCACTCGAAGGGCTTCCTCGACGCCGCGCGCGAGGCCGCGCGCGACGCCGTCGACGAACTCGCGCCCCGCGTCGCGGACGGGTGGGACGTGGTCGTCGTCGAGCCCTCGGACGCCGTCATGCTCCAGTCGGACTACCTCGATCTGCTCTCGGGCAGCGGGAGGCAGAGCGCCTCAGTGAGCGCGAGCGGTGACGCACCGCGGTCGCCCGTCGAGGCGGTCGCCGCGAACGCCCACGGCGTCTGCGAGTACCTCGACGCGTTCCGCCTCGACGACGCGCTCGACGCCGACGCCGGCGGCGCCCTCACCTACCACGGCCACTGCCACCAGAAGGCGACGAAGAAGGACCACCACGCCGTCGGCGTCCTCCGGCGCGCGGGCTACGACGTGGACCCGCTCGACTCCACCTGCTGCGGGATGGCCGGCTCGTTCGGCTACGAGGCCGAGCACTACTCGATGAGCCAGGCGATCGGTTCCATCCTGTTCGACCAGGTCGAGGACAGCGACGGCGAGGAAGTCGTCGCCCCCGGCGCGTCCTGCCGGACGCAGTTGAAGGACCGCGACGGCGGCGAGGCGCCGGCCCACCCGGTCGAGAAGCTGGCGGCGGCGCTGGAGTAGCGGCGCAACGGCGAGGCGACGACGCACGGACCGCGCTCTATGCGTCCCCCGCCTCGCGTCAGACCGCGTCCCGGATCGTCGGCAGCACCTCGGTGACGTCCCCGCGGAAGACGTGGTCCGCCCGGTCCTCGACCGATGTGGGGTCGTGATTGACGACGGCGAGCGTCGCGCCGTCGTCCACCCGCCGCGGCAGGCTCGCCGCGGGCTCGACAGTGAGCGACGTGCCCGCGACGAGCACCGCGTCAGCCTTCCCGACGAGCATCCGCGCCTCCGCGTGCGCCGCCTCCGGGAGCCGCTCGCCGAAGAGGACGGTGTCGGGCTTCAGGAGGCCGCCGCAGTCACAGCGCGGCGGCGTCTCGCCGTCCGCGCGGGACGAGTCAGAGTCCGATGAGCGCCGCTCGGCGGCGTCGGCGACGCGCTCGACGACGGCGTCCGTGTCCTGTGTCGCGCCGCAGTCCCGACAGACCGTCCGGTCGCCGCTGCCGTGGAGTTCGATCACCCGCTCCGACCCCGCGTCGCCGTGGAGGCCGTCGACGTTCTGCGTCACGACGGCGTCGAGGTGGCCGGCCGCCTCCAGGTCCGCGAGCGCCTCGTGGGCGGCGTTCGGCGCCACGTCGCCCCGGATCTCGGCGTGCAGGTCGAGCCAGTCCTCCCAGAACGGTCCGGGCTCCGCGAGGAAGCGCCGGACGTGGAAGTCGTCCGCGTCGTAGCGCTCCCAGAGGTCGTCGTCCCCGCGGAAGTCGGGGAGGCCGGAGGCGGTGCTGACCCCCGCACCGGTCAGCGCGACGGCGACGTCGGCGTCCGCGAGCGCGCGAGCGACCGCGTCGACCCGTTGGTTCATGCGCGCTCGTAGGCGCGCAATCCGAAAAAATCCGGCGGCGCCTCTCCTCGGGGCGCTCGGGCCTACCCGTCGTAGCGCGTGACGCCCTCGATGGCGGACTCGTCGACGTCGGCGAAAGCGTCCCGCGCGATCACCCGGCGGTGGACCTCGTCGGCCCCGTCGATGATGCGGAACGCGCGGACGTTCTCGTAGAAGTCGGCCAGCGGGAGGTCCTTCCCGATGCCGTTGCCGCCGCAGAGCTGGATCGACTCGTCGATGGCGTGCTGGACGGTGTTGGCGGTGAACACCTTCGACATGGCGACCGGGACGCGGGCCTCCTCGCCCTCGGCGATGGAGCGGGCGGCGTGGCGCACCATCGACCGGGCGGCGTGCAGTTCCATCTCCACGTCGGCGACGCGGTGGCGGATCGCCTGCTTCTCCGCGATGGGGCCGTCGAACGCCTGCCGTTCGCTCGCGTACGCCTTCGCGACGTCGAGGGCCCGCTCGGCCATGCCCGAGAAGCGCATGCAGTGGGTGAGCCGGGCGGGGCCCAGCCGCTGCTGGGCGATGGCGAACCCGGCGTTCTCCGCACCGAGCAGGTTCTCCTCGGGCACCCGGACGCCCTCGTACTTGATCTCGGCGTGGCCCGTCCCCGTCACCTCGCCGCCGACGTGCGGGATGTCGCGCACGACGTTCACGCCGTCCGCGTCGGCGGGGACGAGGATCATCGAACAGCCCTCGTATGGGTGGGCGTCCTCGTCCGTACGGGCCATCACGATGAGCACGTCGGCTTCGGTGCCCTGCGTCGTCCACCACTTGTGACCGTCGATGACCCACTCGTCGCCGTCTCTCTCGGCGGTCGTCCGGATCATCTTCGGGTCCGAGCCGCCGCCCTGCATCGGCTCGGTCATCGAGAAGCCCGACCGGATCTCGCCCTCGGCGAGCGGGCGGAGCCATCGCTCCTTCTGCTCCTCCGTGCCGACGAGTTCCAGCGTGTGCATGTTGCCCTCGTCTGGGGCGTCGCAGCGCAGCGCCGTCGCGCCGAGCAGGCTGCGGCCGGCCGCCTCGAAGATGGGGAGCATCTCGCGGAAGTCCAGCCCGAGGCCGCCGTACTCCTCGGGGATCTGCGGGCCGTACACGTCGTACTCGCGGGCCCTCTCCCGCAGGTCGGCGACCGTCGACTCGTCGACGGGACCGTTCCCCAGCAGCTCGCGCTCGACCGGGATCACTTCCTCGTTCACGAACTCGCGCGTCCGCTCGGCCACTTCGCGCCCGCGCTCCGGGTCGTGGTAGTCCATGGCACTTGCCATGGGAAGCGCGATGTAAAAACTTTCCCCGGATTGCCTGTTTCAGGCGCTGCGGCGTGCTGGTCAGCGGCGGCGCACCTCGCGTCGCGAGCGCTGGCCGCCGCTGGGTTGCATCGGGATTTATTTCGGTAGGTGGTAACGAGTAACGCATGGCGCGATCCCCGAAGCTCTCCCTGGACCCGGACGACCGGAGCTACCGGTACTACCGGAACGCCGTCGAGCGACATTGGGACCCCGGCGAGATCGACCTCTCGACCGACCGCGAGCGGGTCACCGAACTCTCGGAAAGCGGCCTCACCGACCTCCGGCGGACGCTCGCGCTGTTCGGCGCCGGCGAGCAATCCGTCACCGAGGACCTGGCGCCGCTGGCCGCCGCGCTCGACGACCCGAACGACCAGGCGTTCGTGGCGAGCCAGATCTACGAGGAGGCCAAGCACGCGGACTTCTTCGACCGGAACTGGCGACGGGTGATCCGGCGCGCGGAGGACGAACTCGGCGTCAAGCGGAGCGACCCGTCGGACCCGCGGTGGTTCTCGGACGCCTACGTGGAGCTGTTCGACCGCAACGAGCGCGCGATGGCGCGCCTGCTGACGGACGACTCGCCGGAGGCGCGGGCCGACGCGTACTGCCACTACCACCTCACCATCGAGGGGATCCTGGCCCAGACGGGCTACTACGGCGTGCAGACGAACTTCGGCGGCGACGTGGCGGAGCTACCGACCCTCCCCGGTCTCGTGGAGGGCTTCTCGAACATTCGGAGCGACGAGGGGCGCCACGTGGGGTTCGGGATGGCGAAGCTGAAAGGCCTCGTCGGCGACGGGAGCGTCTCGGTGGAACGGCTCTGGGAGACGGTCGGCGAACTCGTCCCGCTCACCCAGTCTATCGTCAGTGCGTCGGCCGACGATGACTCGGCCGGACTCGGCGAGGACGAACTCGTCACGTACGCCGCGGAGCGCCACACCGACCGCATGGCACAGATCGCCGATAGCGACGCCGAGCTGCCGAGCGTCGGGGAGCTGACGCGGATCGAGTAGGATTATCAGTCGGAAAAACTACACCAAAATTTAATATTTATGCCCCCGAAGGGGAGCGTATGGCAGACGAACAAGAGATCCGACAGCAGATGATCGACGCGTTCGAAGGCGCAGACTACCCCATCTCCAGCCCGATGGACCTCGTCCCCGCGCTCCCCAACGGCCCCGGGACGAAGTTCGAGTCCGGCGACTTCTCGATGACGGCGATGGAACTGAACACGAAGCTCCCCGGCGGCGACTTCCCGTACGACTCGCCCGAGGCGTTCGTCGACGACGTCATCGAGAACCTCAAGGACGAGGACTACATCTAAGGCGACCTCGATGGTCGAACCGACCGACGGGCGCACCGACGTGTACACCGTCGACACCGAACTCCTCGGCTCCCCGGGGCTGATGGCCGCCTACGTCGTCGACGCGGAGCGACCCGCCGTCGTCGACCCCGGCGCGGCCACCGCCACCGGTCCCGTTCTCGACGCGCTCGACGAACTGGACATCGACCCCGAGAGCGTCGCGTACCTGATCCCGACGCACGTCCACCTCGACCACGCCGGCGCGGCGGGCTCGCTCGCCGACGCCTGCCCGAACGCGACCGTGCTGGTCCACGAGCGAGGCGTGCCGTACCTGATCGATCCCGAGAAGCTCGACGCCCTGTTCGAGAGCGCGAAGCGGGCCGTCGGCGAGGTCGCGGCGGCGTACGGCGAACCCGACCCGGTTCCGCCGGAGCGGTGCGAGACGCTGGGGGACGGCGACGTCGTGGACCTCGGCGACCGCAGCCTCGAAGCGATCGACGCGCCGGGACACGCGCCCCACCAGCACGCGTTGCTCGGCGACGACGGGACGCTGTTCGCGGGCGACGCCGCGGGCGCGTGGCTGGGCGGGCAACTGTTCCCGACCACGCCCGGCCCCGACTTCGACCTGGAAGACGCGGTCGACACCGCCGAGCGCCTGCGCGACCGCGACCCCGACGCCGTGCTGTACGGCCACTTCGGCGCCCGCGAGGACGCGATCGACGCCCTGAACGAGTACGCGGCGATCCTCCCGGAGTTCGTCGACGCGGTCGACGAGCTGCGAGAGGAGCACGGCGACCCCGACGACGTCGTCTCGAACCTGCCGTCGCGGTGGGCGTCAAGCCCGACGATAGCGGGCGACGTGCGCGGCGTCCTCCGCTACCTGCAGAGCTGATCCGGGTCCGCGCCCGTGGCCGACGAACCGCCGGACGCCCGTCGAGCCCGGAACCCGCATCGCGCCGAGCGCGCGGCCGGACCTGCAGAAGCGATCCTGCAGGGAAGATCGTCGTGAAGTTCCGTTCGATGGTTCGCTTCGGTAATGTAAGCGGAGAGGACCATACCCGCAACGAATAAATCATGCGTGAGTGTCTCACTCATGCCACCACAAGTTTTACTTTCCCAACCGTTCACAGGTTGAATTACATCGCACGCCCGGTACTCCGGGCGACACAGGGTGACTCACGATGACCATCGCACTACCATCACGGACGGCCGCTCCCGCGACGAGCGGCGCGTTCACTCCCGCCGGGTATGCCGACCCGGTCGTCGCCGGCGACGGCGAGGCGGGCCGTGATGGGTGCGTCGTCGTGACTCGCCCGCGCGCTCGGTCCGGCACCCTCGCCGCGTAAGGCGTCGCCGAGGGGCGGACCGTTTCTCCGGGACTCCACGTCGCCGGGGGAGAGTCCGTCCCCGACGGGTGTCGGGGCCGAGCGCGGTTCTCCGACGCATCCGTCGTTTTCGGTGGCACCTTACCGGCGAGACCCGGGCACGCGATGATCGTCGCGGGGACGCCCCGCGACGCAGCCCGCGTCCCGCTGACGCCCCGACCCCGGCGGCGTTCTCCGCGCCGGCGGGGTGGTACGGCAACGGAGAGAGGCATCGCTACCGATATCGCAGACGACCGATCCGCCCCCGCCGCGGCCCAGACCGCGGCGGACCGTCGCCTCGCGCGACGGGCGCGTTCGACTCGCGCCGGGGGCCTCATGCAAGCACAACGAACGCCCACGGTCACCGCCACCGCCGAGGTGGAGATCCGGGTGCCCCGAGACGGCGACGCCCTGGAGCGCGACGCCGAGACCGTCCTCGAACGGCTCGACGCCGTCGACCGCGCGGAGGTCGACGGGCTCACCGGCGTCACGCCCACGCTGAACGACCTCCAGGTCGGCGCGAACGTCCGGCTGACGCTCCGGCTCGACGGCGCGGGCGACCCCGCGGCGGCGACCCGCGAGGCGCTCGCCGACGGCTTCGGCGTGCGCGAGGTGTCGGTCGTCGAGGTCCGCGATCCCGCGTGACCCGACGACCGCTCCGGCGCCGCCGTCGCGCCCCGACCCGCCGAACGGCAGTGACCGACCGCGCAGACGCACCGCCTCCCGACAGACAGATCAGACCCAGAACGATGTTACGAGAACTCGCCCACTCGGTCGCCGAAGCCGAGTGGTCCGACAGTGTCGCATCGGCTTCCGAACGCGCGTCCGCCGCCGCGGCGGACGCGTACTCCCGCTCGCCGCTGGCCGAGCGCCGGCCGCCCCCGGTGCCGGACAGCGTCGTCGCCGCCGCGCTCGTCGCCGCGCTGTTCGGCGCGGCCGCGGCGTCGGCCGTCGCCGTCGCGCTGGCGGTGTTGCCCGCGAACCCCGCGTTGCAGGCCGTCGTCGTGGCGCTGGGCGCCGCCAACGTCTTCGTCGGCCTGCCGCTGGTCGCGGTCAAGGCCGCCGAGGTCGTCGCGCAGCGCCTCTAACGCCCCTCGAACTCGGGGGATCGGCCCTCCATGAACGCCTCCGCGCCCTCGCGGTGGTCGCGCGTCTCGAACACCGCGCCCTGGGCGTCGGCCTCGCACTCCATCGCCTCGCGGAGCGACCGTTCGAGGCCGCGGTTGATCTGGCGCTTCGACGTGCGGAGCGCGACCGTCGGCCCGGACGCGATCTCCTCGACTAACTCCGCGGTCGACTCCTCGAACTCGTCGTCCGGGTAGACCCGGTTGACGAGGCCGATATCCTCCGCCTCCGCGGCGGAGATGCGCTCGCCCGTGAACACCAGTTCCTTCGCCACGTTCTCGCCGACGATCCGGGGAAGGAGATACGACGTCCCGGAGTCGACGGCCAGCCCGACCTGCCGGAAGCCGAAGCTCAGCGACGACGACTCGCTGGCGACCTGCAGGTCGCAGGCGATGGCGAGGTTCGCGCCGGCGCCGAACGCCGCGCCGTCTATCTTCGCGACCGACGGGAGCGGGCACTCCGCGACGCGGGCGACGGCGCGGCTCGTCTGCTCGATGACCAGCCGCACCTTCTCGTCGGTCGGCACGTCGCCGGTCAGCCCCTCGATCATCGAGTTGATGTCGCCCCCGGCGGAGAAGGTGTTCCCCTCCCCCTCGACGACGAGACAGCGGGCGTCGCTGTCCTCCACCTCGTCGATGGCGTCGATCAGCTCGCTCGATATCTCGTGAGTGAGCGCGTTGCTGGTCCCGGGCTGGTCCAGCGTGATCCGCGCCACGTCGTCCTCGTAGGTGAGGTGGACCGCCTCGTCGCTCATTCCTCGGCCTCGCGCAGTTCGAACTTCTGGACCTTGCCGGTGGTCGTCCGCGGCAGTTCGTCGACGAACTCGACCTCGCGGGGGTGCTTGTACTCCGCGAGGTTGCTCAGGCAGTACTCCTTGATCTCCTCGGCGGTCACGTCCGCGTCCGGCGTCGGGACGATGAACGCCTTCACCGTCTCGCCGCGGCGCTCGTCCGGGATCCCCACGACGGCGGCGTCGGCGACGGCGTCGTGCTCGAACAGCAACTCCTCGACCTCCCGCGGGTAGACGTTGTACCCGCCGGTGACGATCATGTGCTTCTCGCGGTCGATGACGTAGAAGAAGCCGTCCTCGTCGTGGTACCCGATGTCGCCGGTGTGGAACCACCGCTTGCCGTCTTTCTCCGTGAACGCCTCCTCGTTGGCCTCCGGAAGCCCGGAGTAGCCTTTCATCACGTTCGGCCCGCTGACGACGATCTCGCCGGTGATATCGTCGAGATTCACGGACTCCTCGTCGACGGGACCCTCCTCGACCGGCGCCACCTCCTCGAAGTCCACGTCGACCACCATCGAGTCGACGCCCGGCAGCGTCTTGCCGATGCTGCCGACGCGGCGGCCCGCCTCGGGGCTGTTGAAGTGCGTGACCGGGCTGGTCTCGGTGAGGCCGTACCCCTCGTAGATCGTCGCGTCGTACAGCTCCTCGAACCGCCGGAGCACCTCCACGGGGATGCCGGCGCCGCCGACGCCGCAGAGCCGCAGCGACGAGAGGTCGAACGACTCGGCGTCTGGCTGGTTGATAATGTCGTTGTACATCGCCGGCACGCCGTGCATCAGCGTCAGCCCCTCGGACTGGATGAGACCGACGGCCTGCTGGGCGTCCCACTCCGGGAGCGGGTAGTACGCGCCGCCGCTGAACAGCGTTGCGTTCATCACGACGGTCATCCCGTAGATGTGAAACAGCGGGAGGACGCCGAGTTGCTTGTCGTCCGGACGGATCCCCTCGGGCACCAGGTCCGCGGCGACCTCCGCGTTCGACTTGAGGTTGTTGTGGGTCAGCTGGACGCCCTTCGGCTGACCGGTCGTCCCGCTCGTGTACGGCTGAACGGCGAGGTCGTCGTCGCCGCGCTCGACCGCGTCCTTGGTCCCCTCGGCGAGGAACTCCTCGAACGGCGTGCCCGTCTCCGCCTCGCCGCCGACCGTGATCAGGTGTTCCACCTCAGTCTCGTCGCGGACCTCCTCGACGAACGGCGCGAGGTCGGCCAGCGCCACGACCGCCTTGGCCCCGCTGTCGCCGAGCAGGTGACTGATCTCCCGCGACTTGTACTGCGGGTTCATCGGTACCACGACGCCGCCGGCCCGGAGCGTCCCGTGGAACGCGGTGACGAACTGCGGCAGGTTCGGCAGGTACACGCCGACCGCGTCGTCGGGTTCGATCCCGTGGTCGGCCAGCGCCTGCGCGAACTGTCCGGTGCGCTGCCAGAGCGCCCCGTAGGAGACGTCCGTCCCGTCGAAGTGGACGGCCGTCCCCTCCGGCCGCTCCTCCGCTACCGCGCCGACGTTCCTGACAAGATTTGTCATAGTCCATCGTGAACATGTGGGGCATGTCTATAAAACATTCCGCTCGTTGGGTGTTTCTGCCGATGCGGGGTCGACGTCGATCGCCGGGTCTTTTCACACCTCCGGCGACAGCGGTGGTATGGACGACCGAGTGCACGAGCACGCCGAAGTGCTCGTCGACTGGAGCGCGCGCATCGAGGAGGGCGATGACGTCGTCGTCGACGTCGGCCCGGACGCCCACGACCTCGCCGTCGCGGTCGCCGAGAAGCTCGGCGAACGCGGGGCGAACCCCGTCACGCTGTACAGTTCCGGGGAGGTGACGCGGGCGTATCTCCGCGCCCACGGCGGCGACTTCGACGAGGACCCCGACCACAAGCTCGCGCTGATGGAGAACGCCGACGCCGTCCTCTCGCTCGGCGGCGGGCGCAACACCGCCGCCACCGCGGACGTGCCGAGCGAACGCCGGCAGGCGAGTCGGAAGGCGGAGCGGGGCGTCCGCGAGGCGTACATGGACGCCGACTGGGTGTCGACGGTCCACCCCACGCGGTCGCTGGCCCAGCAGGCCGGGATGGCGTTCAAGGAGTACCAGGACTTCGTCTACGACGCCGTGCTCCGCGACTGGGAGGAACTGGCGGAGGAGATGGCGAAGATGAAGGAAATCCTCGACGAGGGGAGCGAGGTCCGCCTCGTGAAGGAGGACACCGACCTCACGATGTCCATCGAGGGCCGTACCGCGGTCAACAGCGCGGCCTCCGTCGCGTACGACTCCCACAACCTCCCCAGCGGCGAGGTGTTCACCGCGCCGTACGACACGGAGGGCACCGTCTACTTCGACGTGCCGATGACGCTCCAGGGGTCCGCCGTCCGCGGCGTGCGCCTCACCTTCGAGGGCGGCGAGGTCGTCGACTACGCCGCGGAGCAGGGCGAGGCGGTCGTCGGCGACATCCTCGACACCGACGAGGGGGCGCGTCGGCTGGGCGAACTCGGCATCGGGATGAACCGCGGCATCGACCGCGTCACCGACAACATCCTCTTCGACGAGAAGATGGGCGACACGGTCCACCTCGCTCTCGGCCGGGCGTACGACAGCAACCTCCCCGAAGGCGAGTCCGGCAACGACAGCGCCGTCCACGAGGACATGATCACCGACGTGAGCGAGGACTCCCGGCTCGAAGTCGACGGGGAAGTGGTCCAGCGCAACGGGACGTTCAGGTGGGAAGACGGGTTCGAAGAGAGCGAGGGCTGAGCGGAGCGTCGCGTGCGCCGCGGAGGAGGGACGAGCGGGCGGAGCGAGCGCGAACGACTACGCGGACATCGTCTTCGGCCCGCGACGGACGGCGTTCACTGCCGCGCCAAGCAGTATCACGATGCTGCCGAAGTAGAGCCACGTGACGAACAGCAGGACTGCACCGATGACGCCGTACGCCTGGTAGCTCCCCGCGTTGGCGGCGTAGATCCGGAAGCCGATCTGCAGGAGGACCCACCCGACGGCGGCGACCACCGTCCCGGGCAGCACCTCCTTCACCGACACCTCGACCGGCGGAAGCACGTAGTAGATGGGCAGGAAGGCGAGCGTCAGCACGGCCACCAGCACCACCGTTCCGAGGACGTTGATGAACGGTATCTGGAGGTTCAGTATCGATAGCGCCGCACCGACCGCGACCACGAGGCCGACGGCGAGCGCGATGCCGACCACGACGACGAGAGCGTCTTTAACCTGGTCCAGCAGGGAGGCTTCCATCTCGTCCGCGTACACCTCGTCGAACGCCTGGTCGAGGCCGCGGAAGAGCTTCAGGGCGCTCCAGGTTAGTGCGACGAACCCCACGATCGACGCTCCGGCTCGGCCGCTCGTGGCCGTCAGCGCCTGCGTCACGATGTCCTGCCCCGCGGACGAGAGCTGCTGGCTGAGCATGCTGACCACGCGTTCGGCCAGCGCCTGTCCGCCCACGAACGACGCGACCGCGACCGCCAACAACACTATCGGAATTATCGATACGAACGCGTAGTAGGCGATCCCCGCCGCCAGATAGGTCAGGTTCCGATCCCGCGCGAGGTCGATGACGGAGCGAGCGGTTGACACGCGCGCTGTACAACGTCCACGGGGTCGTTCGTTTGGTTCTAAGGCCGTGTTACCGCCACCACTCGCCCCGGCGGTCGTCGCCCTCGGCGTCGCGGAAGGGAGAGGGCCACTCCGCCTCCTCGGTGAAGCCGAAGCCGTACCCGAGCCAGTACCCCGCGTGCCAGCCGACCGCCTCGGTGTCGACGCCCGACACCGTGATCCGCAGGCGGTCGTAGCGCTCCAGTTCGCCGTCCTCGTCCACGTCGACGCCGCCACGCGTGCCGCAGGAGCCCGTGCCGTCGTCGCAGGGCAACTCGTCGGCGAAGTCGATCACCACGTCCGCCGCCGACCGGTTCTCGACGAGGCGGAACGAGACGTTCTCAGGCACCGTGCCCTCGGCGCCGCCCTCGTAGTAGTCGAGGGCGCGGCGGACCTGCTCGCGCGCGCCGTCGGGGTCCGACGCGTTCTCGGCGTCGACGGCGACGGTGAGCGTCGAGTCGTTCCACGGGAGCGCGCGTTCGGTCGCGTTCGGTTTCGGAACCGTCGCGAGCGTCGTCTCGTGGGCCATCACGTCCTGCGGGTCGTCGTCGTGGGTGAGCCCCAGGACGTGGCCGAACTCGTGTTTCGTCACGAACACCGCCGAGTCGTTCGAGAGGTCCGACTGCACCTCGACCGTGAGCGGCGCGTCGACCCGGTCGTCGGCCGACAGCCGCGGCGCGCAGCCGGCCGGACCCTGCACGTCGCCGCACTCCCCGACCTCCGGAACGAAGTCGACGACGAGGTCGGGGTCTTCCGCGTCGGGCCTCAGGACGAACTCCGCGTCGTACGTCGCGTACTCGCTCCCGTTGGCCTCCCAGTACTCGATGGCCTCTCGAACGAAGGACGTGTAGTTCCGATCGCCGTGGCCGTCGACGGCGACGACGATCGGTCCGTCGCCCCACGCGTCCGCCGTCGATCCCTCGCTCTCGAAGTCCGTCACGTCCCCGACGCCGGCGACGCAGCCCGCGAGAACGATCACGAGAGCGAGGGCCCAGGCCCGATGCATCTGACGAGCCATAAAACGCTCTCCGATATGAACCTTGTCGCTCCGCACGGAAACTGGCAGAGAGGAGTAAGCCCCCTTCTGTTCGGTCCGGCATTCGGCTGAGCGTCCGCGCCGCGTCCGGGCTACCTTGTGGCGCGGACTTGCACCGGTGAGGTTTCGCCGTTCCATCGCTCCTCGGCCCAGGGGACGGCGTGTGCCGCCCGGAGCGCGGTCGCAATTGCGACCGCGCGGCCCTCGGCGGGTTAGCTCCCCTCCCTTGCGGTCGGGTTCGCGCGCCTCATCGGTCGGGCCGAGACGTGTCGTTTCTGTTCCAGAGCCAGCGGTCTCCCGCTCCGGACTTGCGTCCGGTCACCTGCCCAGACGGTGGGGGGACTTTCCTCGCGGGCGCGGGTCGCCCCGAGGGGCGATCCCGCGTCGTGCGAACGGGTCGTTTCCGACCCGAACGCCGCGGCGGCCGGACTCTCTCTACCGGTTTTACCTAGGTCGCTCCCGTGGTTAAGTGGATCGGTCACCCCTTCGCCCGAGTGCGGGTAGCAAGAGATTACCCGCAGTAGTGAAGCGTTTCTCTCCTGATACGCGGGTAACGGTGGCTTTCCCAGCCGGTGCTCTGGCGGATGCGGTGGCGTCGGAGAGAGGTGTATCGACGGCGTCGCGCCGCCGCCGAAACGGGTTGGGAAAGCCGAACGTTCTCGTTTCGGACCCTCTATCGGTCGAATTATGTAATCTCTGACCGGTAGAAGGGAAGGGTTGAAGGTCGTCCTACCCCTTGGGAGTTGTATGTCTCAGGTACAGAGCGTCGATCTCTCGTACGAAGACGGCGCCCGAGCGGTCGAACTGGCGCGGGAAGCCGTCGAATCGTACGTTCGCAACGGACAACGTGAGCAGCCGGGCAGCATGCGCGACGCCTTCTACGCGCGCACCGGCGCGTTCATTCGTCTGGAGTCGACGCGGGGGCGGGGGAGCCTTCGAGGGTGTTCCGGCGGGTATCAGGAAGACGACCAGCTCGGCCACGTCATCGTCGACTCCGCCATCCGCGCCGCGAGCGACGACTCCTGCGGATCGGAGGTGACACCCGCGGAGCTGTCGAACCTCACCGTCTCCGTCTGTGCGGTCCGTAACGTCGTGCTGACCGACGACCCCGTCGCCGATATGGATCTCGGCACCCACGGCGTCGCGGTCGACGCCGGCGGCGACAGCGGCTGGCTCTACCCGACGGTCCCCGTCGAGAACGACTGGTCCGAGGCCGAGTACCTCGCGCGCGTCTGCCGCAAGGCCGGCCTCAACCCCACCGCCTGGCAGGACGACGACGTGATGGTGACGCTGTTCGAGGGCCAGATCTTCCGCGAGCGCGAGCCCGAAGGCAGCATCGAGGAGCTGTAAGACGACCTTTTACGCTGCGTGTTTGCGAACGGTCCGCCAGCGGCGGACACGTTCGCAAGAGTCGGCAAAAGCTCCACCAGAATCACTCCTCCTTCACTTCGCTACGCTCCGTTCAGTCGTCGGACCGATCGTTCGCTCTTCGCGGCGCTACGCGCCGCGTCCGTTCACTCGCGGGTGCAGTGCTTGCGGGACAGCCTGCGCTCCCGGCCCTCGTGATGGACTCTCCTCACTCGAAACCGACCTGCTCGGCGTCGGCCTGCGCTCGCGCCGCCGCCTCGTCGATGTCGAACTCGCGGACGATCTCGCCGTCGCGGACGAGCGGCTTCAGGAGCGCCTCGCCGTCCTCCGGGCCGTCCCGGTTCGCGAGGCCGACGTGGTGGGTACCGTCCGGCGTCCGGTACACGTCCTTCACGCCCGAGAGCTTGCCGCGCTTGGCGATCGGCTCGCCGTCGACCTCCACGATGTCGAGGCCGAAGTCGAGCGGGTCGGCGTCCGTGACGTAGCTCCCGATGCCGAAGCCGTCGGCCACGTCCCGGAGGTTGCGCAGTTCGACGGGCGTCAGCCCGCCGGAGAGGAAGATGCCGACGTCCTCGCGGCCGCGGGCGTCGAGCTCCCAGCGCACCTCGCGGACGATGTGTCGGAAGTCGCCGCGGCGCGACCCCGTCGTGTCGAGGCGAACGCTGTCGAGGGCGTCGCCCAGCGTCTCTGCGGCGCGGATCGTCTCGTCTTTCTCGTCGGTGAAGGTGTCACAGAGCGCGACGCGGGGGACGTCCTCGTCGACGGCCTCGTCGAACGCCGCCCACGCCGCCTCCTGCTGGCCGCGGCCGAAGCAGATGATCAGGGCGTGGGGCATCGTGCCGCCGGCCTCGCGGCCTAACACCTCGCCGGCGGCGACGTGGGAGAAGCCGTCGAGGCCGGCGATCAGGCCGGCGCGCTCGACGACGGGGGTGATCGCGGGGTGGACGTGGCGCGCGCCGAACGAGAGGACGAGCGACTCCGGCGCGGCCTTCCGTGCGCGCAGCGCGTTCGTCGTGAACGCGCTCGCCTGCGAGAGAAAGCCAAGCAGGGAGGTCTCGAAGCGCGCGAACTCCAGATACGCCCCCT
This sequence comes from Halostella limicola, assembly GCF_003675875.1. Taxonomy (NCBI): domain Archaea; kingdom Methanobacteriati; phylum Methanobacteriota; class Halobacteria; order Halobacteriales; family Natronoarchaeaceae; genus Halostella; species Halostella limicola. Next base: position 1,027,582 of record NZ_RCDI01000002.1, read on the forward strand.
CGATGCGGAGGACGGGACCGCCGTCGAACAGCTGTCCCTCGGCCAGCGCGTCCACGTCGACGGCCCGCCCCTCGAACAGGTGCGCGACGTCCTTGACGCCGCCGAAGACCTCGAACTCGCCGGTCGGGAACTGGTCGGCCGTCACCTCGGCGACGACGTGCGGGTTCCTGTCGGCGTGTTCGAGCGTCCGCTCCGTGCGCTCGAAGTAGGCGTCAGTCGCCGTGCCGTCGAGGACGGCCTCTGCCGACACCGTGTCGAACGGGTTCGTCATACCGGCGATAGCCCGCCGACTTCGAAAAAGCTACTCGTTGCGGCTCGCGTGGACGCCGTCTACGTCCTCGACCGTCGGCGCGTTGACGACCTCGACGGTGCGCCCGTCGCGGACGACCCGGAACGCGTCGTCGAACGCGCTCTCCTCGGGGACGCGGTAGGTGTTCTCGCCGACTGCCTCGGCGCCGTGCTCGTCAAGTAGTTCGAGGTACGCCGCCCGGAACTCGCGGGCGTCCTCGACGGTGTCCCACTTCGTCCGGAACACGTACCCCCTGTCGTCGCCGTTCCGGTAAGGGACGACCCGGTCGCCGGCCCACCCATCGGTGATCGGGTGGGAGTAGTTGTACCGCCGCTCGTCGGACCGGAGGTGGTCCTCGGGGATCACGCCGTTCTGCCAGAACGTCGCGTACAGCGCCCCCTCGCCGAGCGTCTCGCCGCCGCGGTCGAAGCGCTCCCAGTCGTCGGACGACCGGTCGGGAACCGTCACGTTCGCGGGCGTCTCGTCGGGATACCGCTCGGGGTGGATCACCTGCTCGGTGCTCGCCGGGTAGTCCTCGAACGCGTCGTCGACGGCGTCCCACCCGCCGCGGTCGCGCAGGTCGCCGACCAGTTCCGGCCCCTCCGAGTACGGCAGGTACGTGACGAGGAAGAGCCCCCGGTTGTACGACCGGTCGCTCGCCGTGCGGGGGACCTGCTCGATGCAGTCCCACTCCGCCTCGCAGCGCTCCTGGTACCGGTCCATCACGTAGTTCGCGTCGCCCTCGACGACCGACGTGACGGCCTTGCGCCCGTCGAAACTGCTCCGACGCTCCCCGAGGTTGAGCTGCTGGGCCTGGAGCGCGTGGACGAGTTCGTGCACCAGCGTCGCGCGGTCGACCGCCACCGCGTCGGGGTCGTCGGCGACGAGGACGATCTGACCGCCGGCGTAGTACCCGGTGACGGACCCGCCGTACACCTCGCCGAACGCCTCGCCGGCGGTCGTCTCCTCGCCGACGAGAAACGCCGCCTCCCACACCTGGTCGTCCCACTCGCCGTAGCTCCGGCCGAGGCCGCCGCCGGAGCGGAACTCCTCCCGCGAGACCACCTGGACGGACACCGAGTCGGTGAACTCCAGGCCGCGGATGACCTCTATCCGCGCCATCGCGCGCGAAGTGACCGCGCGCAGTTCCGAGCGGTTCGCGCCGTCGCTCGCGTCGACCGCGACGCTGCTGTTGTGCCAGTAGCCGTCCTCCCAGCCGAGGGGGTCCTCGTCGTGGTCCGGCGGGGCCGCCGGGCCGGTCGTTCCGGTCGGGGCGGTACAGCCGGCGATAGCGAGCAAGCAGACGACGGCCAGCGCTCGGAGACGCATCGTGCCTACGGGAGGCCCGCGAGAAAATAAAGGTGGGCTTACGCCCGGCGGCCGATCAGCACCGCGGCGACCAGCGCGACGAGCGCCGCGCCGACGCCGAAGCCGGGCATGTCCTCGGCGGACTCGCCGTCGTCGGTGTCGTTACCGTCTACGTCGGTCGATTCTCCGTCCGTCGTCTCGCCGTCGGACGACTCGCCGCCGTCGCCGGCGGACCAGTCGGACTCGCTCACGTCGGGCGCGGCGCCGTGAACGGCGCTCAGGTCGTCGAGCGTCGGCGCGTTCACGACGACGACGCGGTCGCCGCGCTGCTCGACGTAGAAGGCGTCGTCGAACTCCCCGTCGTCCGGGATCCGGTAGACGCCCTCGTAGCCCTCGACGGACTCCGCGCCGCGGTACTCCAGCAGCTCGCGGTAGCCGGTGGCGAACTGCTCGGCGTCGGCCTCAGAGTCCCAGACGGAGGCCCAAACGTAGCCGGTCTCGTTCGTCTCCGCGGAGTCGTCGGCGACGTACGGCACGAGCCGGTCGCCGTCCCAGCCTTCCGTGTACCGGTGGGTGTAGTTCAGCGGGTCGATGGGGTCGAGCTCCTGCGAGCCGTCCTGGAAGTTGAAGAACGAGCGCGCGTCGATGAGCTGATCGCGCTGGTTGGACTCGTAGTACGGGTACATGAACATCGTGAACATGCCCGCCTCACCGAACGAGGCGTAGTCGATGCTCCCGTTCAGTTCGAGGACGCCCCACTCGTCGGAGCTCCGGTCCTCGACGGTGACGTTCGTCGGCGAGTCCTCCAGATACCGGTCTGGGTAGATGACCTGCTCGGTGCTCTCCGGCGTCGCGTCGTACACCTCGTTGACGGCCTCCCAGCCGCCCTGCTCGTAGCGGTGCTGGACGAACGCGGCGCCGTCGCTGTAGGGCTGGTAGGAGACGAGATACAGGCCGAAGTTCGCCAGTTCGCCGCCCTGTTGACCGGAGCGGCTGTCGAGGCAGTCCCACTCCTCGCCGCAGCGCTGCTCGTAGCGGTACTCGACGAAGCTCGCGTCGCCCTCGATGAGGCCGCTGTTGGCGTTGCTCCCGTCGGTGGTGTTCGCGCGGATGGACGAGAGGTTGTACTGCTGGTCCTGGAGCGCGTGGTGGAGTTCGTGTCCGAGCGTCAGTTCGCCCTCCAGTCGCGGGGAGGTCTGGTTCTCGGAGACGATGACCATGCGGTCCTCTTCGGGGCTGTAGAAGCCGAGCACGCTCGACCCGAAGTTCGCCGACTGTACCTCGACCGCGTCGGTGCTCTCGTTGACGAAGAACGTCGCCTCCCACTTCACGTTCTGGTGGAGGCGCTCGTCCGCGGTCATGTTCCGGAACCGCTCCATGGAGACGTTCCGGTACTCGTCGCGGGAGATCACCTCGATGGGAACGTCTTCCTGAAACTCCAGGTCGCGGATCTCCTCGACGCGAGCCATCGACCTGTTGACGACCTTCCGCCGCTCGCTCTCGTTCAGGCCGTCGCTGCGGTCGACGTCGACGCTCTCGTTGTGCCAGTAGCCGTTCTCCCAGCCGATCACGTCCTCGTCGGGGTCGGCGGGGGCGGTGTCGTTGTCCTCCTGATCGAGCGCCGGCGACGCGTCCGCGGTCGCCGTCGTCGGCTCGGGCGACGCGGCGGCCGCGGCGGGGGTCGCGGCCGACGCGACCAGCAGGCCGGTGATCAGTAGGGTGATGATAGTTCGCATGCGGTAATTAGGGGTTTTCGCCGACGTGTAAAAAAGATTGGAAACCTGATCCCACCGGGGACAGGTTGGCGACGTAACCGTTTTTGAGCGCCCGCGAGTAGCGTCGGACATGGAACTCGATCCGGACACCACCGCGATAGTCGTGGTAGACATGCAGAACGGCTTCGCGCACCCGGACGGGAGTCTCTACGCCCCCGCGAGCGAGGAGGCGATCGAACCGATCGGCGAACTTGTCCGGCGCGGCAGCGAGGCCGGCGCGACGGTCGTGTTCACCCGCGACGTCCACCCGCCGGAACAGTTCGAGGACGCCCACTACTACGACGAGTTCGAGCGCTGGGGCGAGCACGTCGTCGAGGGGTCCTGGGAGGCCGAGATCGTCGAGGACCTCCCTACCGAGACGGCCGACCACGTCGTCGAGAAGCACACCTACGACGCGTTCTACGAGACGGAGCTCGACGGGTGGCTGTCGGCCCGCGGGATAGACGATCTGGTGATCTGCGGGACGCTGGCGAACGTCTGCGTCCTCCACACCGCCGGCAGCGCCGGGCTTCGGGACTACCGGCCGGTCCTCGCCGAGGACGCCGTCGGGTTCATCGAGGAGGACCACCGGGCGTACGCGCTGGACCACGCCGACTGGCTGTTCGGCGAGGTCGCGGAGCGCGACGAGATCGAGTTCGCCTGATCACTCGACGGCGACGCCGGTGATCTCGAAGCGAGCGCCGCCGGAGAGGTCCCGACCGTCCCCGCCGGCCGAAGGCTCGTCGCCCCCGTCGGCGTCCGCGATCCGCACCGACCAGCCGTGCGCCTCCGCGATCTCGCGGACGATGGCGAGGCCGAATCCCGTCCCATCGCTCGTCGAGGAGTACCCCCACTCGTAGACCGCGTCCCGCTCCGACGGCGGGATCCCCGGCCCGTCGTCCTCGACGTAGAACCCGACAGGGGAGCTTCGGTCCGCCGAGGACCGTGAATCGACGGCCCGCTTGCCCGATAGCACGCCAACGGTGACCGAAAGCTCGGCGGCGGCGGCGCTCGCGCCGTCACCGACGGCCCCCTCCGCCGCCGCGTCGTCCGAGAGTGGCCCGTCTGCGGTCCCCCGGCTCGTCGCGTCGTCCGCCGCGGATCGGTAGAACGTGTCCTCACCGATGGCCTCGGCGGTCTCTTCCGGCGCGCCGTGCTCCACCGAGTTGCGAAACAGGTTCTCGAACAGCTGCAGGAGGCGGCGGCGGTCAGCCCGGACGGCAGCGTCGCCCCGGACGTCGAGGCGGGCGCCGCCGGTGTCGACGTTCTCCCACGCTTCCGCGGCCGCGTCGGACAGCGACACCGCCGCCGGATCGGTGACGACGCGTCCCGACCGGGCGAGTTCGAGGAGGTCGTCGGTCAGGCGTTCCATCCGGTCTATCGCGTCCGCCACCTGGTCGAGCGCGTCGACGTCGCCCTCTTCGCGAGCCAGTTCCAGGTAGCCGTCGGCGACGGAGATCGGGTTACGGAGGTCGTGGCTGACGACGCTCGCGAACTCGTCCAGTTGTTCGTTCTGGCGCGCCAGTTCGCGCTCGCGCTCCCGGAGCTCCGCCTCGCGCTCGGCCCGGGTCAGCGCCGCCGCGGCGTTGTCGGCCAGCACCGACGTCAGCCGGACGAGCGCGTCGTCGGGCTCGAACGGCTCGGTCGACGCGGCGCCCAGCGTGCCGCGGTCACCGAGGGGGAACACCGCCACGCCACGGACCGGCGTCTCGTCGTCGCGGAGGGCGTTCGTCTCCCGAACGTCGCCGTACACGATCGGTTCGCCCGTCTCGAACACCGATCCCTGTAACCCCTCGCCGACGTCGAAGGCGGGGACGGGGTCGTACAGATCGAGCACCGCGTCGGTGTACGCGGCGGGACGCAGTTCGCCGTCCTCGGCCAGATGGATCGCCGCGTATTCGAGGTCGAGGACGTCGCGGACCGCGTCGACGGTGTGCTCGGCGACGGCGTCGGGCGTCTCCGCCCGCATCAGGTCGCGGCTTGCCGACTGTATCGCCTCTAGCGACTGCTCCCGTTTCCGCCGCCGCGTAACGTCGCGGAGGATGACGACGGCGCCCTGCCCGTCGTCCAGCGGCGTCACCAGCGGTTCGAAGTACCGCACGCCCCCGCCGGAATCGAACGCGACCACCTCGTTCGTCGTGGCCGCGTCGACGTCGACGGCGGCGGCCACTTCGGGGAACGCCTCGAGAAACTGCCGACCGAGCGGGGCGGTGAGGGCCGACAGATCGCGCGCCGCGGGGTTGACGTCGACGACGTGCTCGCCGCCGTCGACGGCGACTACCGGATCGTCCATCCGGTCGACGACCGCCGAGCGGGCGACGGGCGAGAGGTCGAACAACCGGTAGTCGTACAGCGCCCAGAACACCACGACGCCGTTGACGACGAAGCCGAACGGCGTCAGGTCGAGGTGCGGCACCGGCGAGACGCCGAGGTGGTACGAGGCGTTGGCGACGCAGGGCGCGACCGACGCCCCGAGGACGAGCAGTGACTGCTTCCGATAGAGCCCGGACGACCGGACGGCGACCCCCGCGATGAGGATCATACCGGCGGTGACGAAGAGGTAGCTTGCGGCGACACTCACCCACCAGCCGACGCCGTACTCGACGACAAGAAGCCGAAACGGTCCCTCGGTGACCAGCGCGGCGTCCGACCAGAACTGCCCGTGGATCGGGTTAGTGAACGAGAGCGTTGCGGTGACAGTCGCCGGGAGGGCGACCGCGGCGACGACGAGCGGGGATATCCGATCCTCGTAGTCCGCGTACTCCAGAGCGAACAGCGTCCACAGTGCCGGGACGAACGCGATGACGGCTGATCGCCACCGGAACCACGAGAGCGCGGCCGCCAGGTCCGTCGCCGTGATTTCGGCCGCGAACCCGAGGAGCCACAGCGCGTTCACGGCCATCATCGCGGCGAAGTAGCGGCCACCCCGGCGTTCGCGACGCTTCCAGGTGACCGCCGCGAGACCACCCGCCAAGAGCGTCGCGGCGAGAGTGCCCGCCAGAAGAGCGGCCACCGCGGGAGAGTAAACTACCAGCAATATGAGGCAAACCAGACGCTCTCACCCTATAGCGATAACGGCCGCTCCGTTCAGCGCCGGATCGCGACGGTCACGCGCTCGCCCTCGGGAAACGATGCGTCGGGACAGATCAGCTTCGCGCCGAACCCCGCGTCCCGCGCGAGAAACAGCGAGAGGCCGGTGATCGGCTCGCCGTTCGCCAGCACGGTGACGTCGTCCCAGGTGACGGTCCGTCCGTTCGCGACGCCGACGCGCGAACCGAGCAGCGCAACGTCTCGCTCGTCATCGGGCGGACTACCGCGGTTCGCGGCCAGCAGTCCGCCGCCCGCGTAGTGCGGGAGACCGCCGTCGAGGACCCGGGCGTCGTCTCCCGCCGGCCCGACTGCGTCCGCAGCGATGCCGGCGAAGTACGCGCCGGGGTCGGGGTGGCGGGGCGCGTCGAGCACCGCGTACGTCTCGCCGGTCCCGACGACGGTACCGGTGCCGTCCCACGGGAGCGCGCGGAGGTCGGCGTCGACCTCGATCCGGAGTGACCCCGACGCCCGGTACGGGTTCGCGTCCGGGTCGCGGAAGCCGAGGTGGACGTGGTTGTCGACCCACGGCGCGAAAAAGCCCGAGCGCACCATCTCGCCCAGCGAGTCGCCGACCGCTACCTCATCGCCGGCCGAGACTGCGGGGTGGACGTGGAGGACGCGGGCGATCCGGTCCCCGCAGTCGATCAGGATCAGGTGGTCGTGCTCGACGGCGTAGGGTTTCTCGGGCGCGGTGACGGTCCGGGTGTCGATCACCTCGCCGGCGACGGGGCTCGGCGCGTCGTTCGACTCGGGGTAGAGGTCGATCGCGCATCCCTCGTCGTGGGCGTCGTACGGCGAGTTGTACAGCGAGAACCGCGGGTACCGCTCGACGACGGACTCCGGCAGCGTGACGGCCATCGCTCTCGCCTTCGGTCCGAGGCGTTTAGTCGCCTCGGGTTCACGCCCCGGTATGCGCGTACTCCGGGGCCGCGCGGCGTCGATCGACGCCGACCGCGAGGTGACGGCCGAGATGCTTTCCGCAGTCGGAGAGGACGGCGACGCCGCGGTCCGCGTCTGGACGCCCCACCGGCAGGTCGCCTTCGGCCGCCGCGACGCCCGCGAGGACGGGTACGAGGCAGCCCGCGAGGCGGCCAGCGACCGCGGGTTCCCGCCGGTCGAGCGCAGCGTCGGCGGCCGCGCCGTCGCGTACGCCGGGACGACGCTGGCGTTCGCGCTCGCGGAACCGATCGACGACCTGCGCGAGGGCCTCGACGAGCGCTACGAGCGCGCGACGACGGCCGTCGAGCGCGCGCTCCGCGAGGTCGGCGTCGAGACCGAACGCGGCGAACCCGACGACTCGTTCTGCCCCGGTACTCACTCCCTGCAGCGCGACGGGAAGATCGTCGGCATCGCCCAGCGCGTCCGGCAGGACGCCGCGCTCACTGCCGGCGTGGCGATCGTCGACGCACGCGACGAGATCGCCGCCGTCCTCGACGACGTGTACGATGCGCTCGGCGTCCCGTTCGACCCCGACTCCGTGGGCAGCGTGGCCACCGCTGGCGGCACCGGCGACCCCGAAGCGGTCCAGCGAGCGATAGAGCGGGCGTTCGTCGGCGACGCCGACGCGGCCGTCGAGCGCGTGGACTGATCGGGGCACTTACGCCCGGATCGCGTCGAGTGAGCGTACTGTCGGTCGTAACTGTTTACGCGGATTCGCCGCAACGTACCGGAGAACCCTTTTCTCTGACGTACGACCGACAGTACATGCTCATCGGCGATGCGACCCTGCCTGACGGTCGCGAGCGAGACGTACGCATCGAGGACGGGACCATCGCGGCGGTCGGCGACGACCTCGGCGATCCGGACGTGGACGCGACCGGAAAGCGGCTGTTCCCTGGCGCGATCGACGTTCACGTCCACTTCCGCCAGCCCGGCTTCCCGCACAAGGAGACGTGGGAGACTGGCAGTCGGAGCGCCGCCGCGGGCGGCGTGACGACGGTTGTCGACCAACCCAACACCGACCCGCCGACGGTTACGGGCGAGGCGTTCGACGAGAAGGCGGCCCTCGCCGAGGCGTCGCTCGTCGACTACGGCGTCAACGGGGGCGTCACGCCGGACTGGGACCCCGACGCGCTGTTCGAGCGACCGCTGTTCGCGCTCGGCGAGGTGTTTCTCGCGGACTCGACCGGCGACATGGGGATCGACGCCGACCGCTTCGCCGACGCTGTCGTGCGGGCGGGCGCGGAGAACGTGACCGTGACCGTCCACGCAGAGGACGCGACGCTCTTCGACGAGGGAGCGAGAGAGCGCGACGACGCGGACGCGTGGAGCGCCTACCGGACCGCCGAGGCCGAGGCCGCGGCGGTTGAGCGCGCCGTCGAGGTCGGCGCGGACGCTGACGCCGCCCTGCACATCGCCCACACCAGCACGCCGGAGGGGATCGACGCGGCGAGCGACGCCGGCGTCACCTGCGAGGTGACGCCTCACCACCTCTTCCTCTCCCGCGAGGACCTGCCGGACCTCGGGACCTTCGGTCGGATGAACCCGCCGCTCCGGAGCGAAGCGCGCCGCGAGGCGGTGTACGAGCGCGTCGCGGACGGCACCGTCGACGTGATAGCGACTGACCACGCGCCTCACACGCGCGCGGAGAAGGACGCGAGCGTCTGGGACGCCCCCAGCGGCGTCCCCGGCGTCGAGACGATGCTCCCGCTCCTGCTGGAGGAGGCGCGACAGGGACGCCTCTCCTACGAGCGAGTCCGCGATCTGGTCGCCGCGAACCCCGCCGCGATCTTCGACCTGCCGGCGAAGGGTCAGATCGAGGAGGGACGCGACGCCGACCTCGTCCTCTTCGACCCCGACGACGCCCGAGAGATCCGCGGCGAGGACCTCCACTCGAAGTGCGGGTGGACGCCGTTCGCGGGCCGGACCGGCGTGTTCCCGGAGCTGACGCTGGTTCGGGGCGAGGTCGTCTACGACGCGCGCGACGGCGAGTCGTTCGGCGACGCCGTCGGCGAGAACGTGCGCGAGTAGCGAGCAGGCGACGCTGGAGAACCCGCGGCGACGCGTCGCGCGACCGCTGACCGCCGCGGGGCGGCGTTCAGATCACGACGGACGGTGGCCGCGGCTTCTCTGATAAACCTACAGCCACGCCGTCGCCAGCGACGCCGCGAGCATCGCGCCGAGGCCGAACCCGGTAACTCTGCTCATCGCCCGCCGGGAGTCCGCTTCGGTCCAGTTCGATCCGGTCTCCATGTACCGCTGCATGTTCTCGATGCCGCGGCCGGCCATCACCGACCCCGACCAGCCGAGCAGCCCGACGCCGAAGGCGAGCGCGCCAAGCGCGAATGTCCGCTCGGTCGCCGTCCGCAGGCCGGCGTCGGCGGTGAAGGCGACGACGCCGACAGCGCCGAGACCGGCCCCGACCGCGCCGGCGACGACGAAGCGACGGGTCGCCGCGACGAGGCGGTCGGGCGCCACGTCAGTCGACCGCTTCCCGCATCCGCGGGTCCAGCGCGTCGCGCATGCCGTCGCCGAGGAGGTTGAACCCGAGGACGGTCACCGCGAGGAACAGTCCGGGGAAGAACGACCACCACCACTGCCCGGTGAGCAGGCCGTTGTCGACGCCGTTGGTCAGCATCAGCCCCCACGACGGGGTGCCGGCCTGCGCGCCGAAGCCCAGAAAGGAGAGGGCGGCGAGGTCGATGATCGCCAGCCCGAAGTTCAGCGTGCTCTGGACGGTGATGGGAGCGAGCGAGTTCGGCAACACGTGGCGGACGAGCACGCGGGCGTCCCGCGCGCCGAGCGCCTGTGTGGCGTCGATGTACTCGTCCTCCAGCACTTTCAGCGCCGCGCCGCGGACGACGCGGGCGAACCGCGGCGTGTAGACGAGCGTCAGCGCGATGACCGCCTTCCAGAGTCCGACGCCGAAGATGGCCACCAGCGCGAGCGCCAGCAGCAGCGACGGGAACGCGAGCAGGACGTCCATCGTGCGCATGATGACGTTGTCCTGCCACCCGCCGTAGTACGCCGCGACGATGCCGAGGCCGACGCCGAGCACCGTCGAGGCGGTGACGATGATGGTGCCGTACTTTATCGCCAGCCAGGCCCCGTAGACGGTCCGGAGGAAGATGTTCCGCGCCTGGATGTCGGTGCCGAACGGGAACTGGCAGGAGCCGACGTTGCCGAGCGCGCCGAGGACGGTCGGGTCCCCGCAGGGGCCCGCGAGGCGCGGATTCGTCGAGAGCTGCGTCGTCGCGAGCGCCGCGGGATCGAGGAACAGACGGGCGTAGACGGCCATCGCGACCATCGCGAGGATGATGCCGAGGCCGAAGACGGCGAGGCGATTCGACAGGAGTTCGGTGAGGAACGGCGAGGCCCGCAGCCGGTCCAGCAGGCTGCGACTCGCACGCTCCTCGGCGGCGGTTTCCGTGCTCATTGTTGGATCCTCGGGTCGAGGTAGGAGTAGGTCAGGTCCACGAGCAGGTTCACCAGCGTGAAGACGAACGCGAACACTAGGACGGTGCCCTGCACGATCGGGTAGTCCCCGTCCTGGATCGCGTCGACGAGCAGGCGGCCGATGCCGGGGATCGCGAAGACGGTCTCGGTCAGCACCGCGCCGCCGAGCAGGCTCCCGAACTGGATGCCGATGACGGTGACGACGGGGATGAGCGCGTTCCGAAACCCGTGTTTCATCAGGGTGATCTTCGCGCCCTGTCCCTTGGCCCGCGCGGTCCGGATGTAGTCCTGCCGGACGACCTCGAGCATCGACGAGCGCATCATCCGGGAGATGAGCGCCATCGAGTAGATGCCGATGACGAGCGACGGCAGGAACAGGTGCTTCGCCGCCGAGACGAACGTGCCGTACCGACCGAGCAGCAGCGCGTCGACCGTCAACAGCCCCGTCAGCTGCGGCACCGCGTACTCAGATCCGATCCGGCCGCTCGTCGGGAACCAGCCCAGTTCGACCGCGAACAGGAGGATCACGAGCGGGCCGCTCCAGAAGATCGGGACGCTGATGCCGGTAAGCGCTCCGAACCGGCCGAGGTGGTCCGTGATCGTGTCCTGCTTGACGGCGCTGATGATCCCGATCGGGATGCCGAAGAGGATGCCGGCGAGTTGCCCGAAGACCGCGAGTTCCAGCGTGATGGGGAACTTCCAGCGCAGGACGCTGGAGACGGGCTGCCCGCGGCGGATGATGTACGATTCGCCGAAGTCGAGGTGGAGGAGGTCCCAGAGGAACCGGCCGTACTGCACCCAGATCGGGTCGTTGAGCCCGAGCTGGCGCTCGATCTCCCGGACCGCCGCCTTGCTGGCCCGCTCGCCGGCGATCACGCGCGCGGGGTTACCGGGCGAGAGGTGGAGGATCGAGAACACCAGCGTCGCCACTCCGACCAGAACCGGAATCAACAGCAGCAGCCGCTTCAAGACGTAGCGCTTGCTAATCATCGAGAGAGATCGGGAGAGTTAGCTCAGCTGGACCTGGTCAAGGAAGGGCCCCCCGACGAGTTCGACGGTGTAGTTGCTGACGTTCGGCCCGACGCCGCGGATCTCCTCGGCGTGGACGAGCGGCACCCAGGGACACTCTTCGTGGAAGATCTCGGCCGCCTGCTGGTAGATCTCCGCTCGTTCGCTGTCTTCGTAGGTCGCCTGCCCTTCCTCGATGAGCTGCATGAACTCGTTGTTGGCCCAGGCCGCGCGGTTGGAGGTGTTGTACCCCTCGGCGTCCCAGTCGGCGAAGTCCTGGTCCTCGGGGACGTCGATCTGGGGGTGGAGCAGGGCGTAGTAGAAGTTGTCCGGGTCGCCGTTGTCGGTCATCCAGCCGAGGAAACAGGCGTCGTGGCGGCCCTCGCCCGTGTAGCTGAGGTAGGTCTCCCACGTCTTCTGCTCGATGGTGGCGTCGATGCCGACCTCCTGCAGGTACGAGCGGATGGTCTCGGCCGCCTGCACCGGCGAGGGGTTGTACGCCCGCGGGTTCTGGAACGTCGCGAGTTCGAGCTCGAACCCGTCGCCGTAGCCCGCCTCCTCCAGTAGCGACTGCGCCTGCTCGGGGTCGTGCGGGTAGGGGTCGAGGTCCTCGTTGTAGCCGAGGATGTCCTCCGTGATCGGCTGGCTCGCCGGCGTGGCGATGCCCTGGTAGATGCTGTTCGCCAGCTCCTCGGTGTTTATCGCGTAGTTCATCGCCTGCCGGACGCGCTTGTCCTGGAACGGCTCGAACTGCGCGCCGTTCAGCGCCATGTAGCCGACGTTCATCCCGTCGATCCGGCGAACCTCGGCGTCGCCGTCCTCGACCTGCTGGACGGTCTGGGAGTCGAGACCGTCGATGATGTCGAGTTCGCCCGCGTTGAGCGACTGTGCGCGCGTCGAGTTCTCGCCGACCACACGGAAGACGACCTCGTCGACGTGCGGGCCCTCACCGTAGTAGTCGTCGTAGGCGGCCAGACGGATGCGGCCGCTCCCCTCGTCCATGTTGTCGAGCTGGAACGCGCTCGTGCCGACCATCTCCGTCGCGAAGTCGGTCCCGGACTCGATCTCGGACTTGGGAAGGACGGCCAGCGCGAACACGGCCAGGTTCGCCAGGAACGGCGCGTAGCGCTTCTCGATCTCGAACGTCAGCGTGTAGTCGTCATCGGCGCTGACGTCGTCGACGTAGCCGAGCAGGTACGGGCCGTAGATCGACCCGTCCTCGTTGTAGTACTCGTAGTCCTCGTCGAGGTACCGGCGGTACGTGGCGATGAAGTCGTCGGCGGTGAAGTCGTCGCCGTTGTGGAACGTGGCGTCCTCGCGGAGCTCCAGGGTCGCCGTCGTCCCGTCGAGTTCGAAGCTCGTCGCGAGCGACTCGACGAGCGCGGCCCCGCCCGGTTCGAACCCGATCAGCTGGTCGTACACCTGGTTCGTCACCTTGGCGACCTCGCCGCTAGTAGAGCCCTGCGGGTCGAGGGTGTCCGACGCCGCCCCGCGGCCGTAGGTGAGCGTACCCCCTTCGCCGCCGCCGTTGCCGTCGCCGTCGCCCTCCCCGACGAGACCGGAGATGCAGCCGGCAGTCATCGACGTCGTTACCGTGGCGGCGCCCGCCGCCTTCAGAAAGCTTCGGCGATCAATGTCACGCGGCATAAACGAGGTATGCGGTGACACCCCGTATAAATATAACGGACTTGCGGCACAAATTGCGAAAAGAAAGTGGGCGGGCGTTCACTACGAGAATAGTTAACTGTCGGGGTATAAGTGGCAGGCCGCCGGGTGGCGGTCGCGACCGAGTTCGGGCGACTCGCGCTCGCAAACGCTCTCGAAGTTGTCGCAGAGGAGTTCCGCGGCCCGGTCCCACTCCTCGTCGACGACGAGGCGGAGCGACTCGTCTACCACGTCGCCGGCCTCGCCGCGGGGCGGCCTGTCGAACAGGCGCTCGCGGAGGTCGGCGACGGTCGACGCCCGCGTCGCGTCGGTTTCAGCGGGTTCGACCGGGGTCTGTCCGCCGTCGGTCGCCGCCTTGGCGTCGGCCACGTCGGCGGAGGAGGCCTCGATGGCCTCGACGGGGATGGCCTCGTCCTCGACGCGCTCGCGGTAGTCCATTATTTCGCGGTACGTCGCCTGGTCGACGTCGAGGTCCTCCGGCGGGATGACCTCGGGACACCGCGTCCGGAACCGGCAGCCGCTCGGCGGGTCGATGGGGCTCGGCACGTCCCCCTCCAGGATGATCCGGTCGTCGGTGTCGGCGAGCGGGTCGGGCTCCGGGATGGAGGAGAGCAGTGCCCGCGTGTAGGGGTGTTTCGGGTCGGCGAACAGCTCGTCCGTCTCCGCGACCTCGACTATCTTCCCGAGGTACATGACGGCGACGCGGTCGCTGATGTGCCGGACGACGGAGAGGTCGTGAGCGATGAACAGGTAGGTCAGGTCGAACTCCTCCTGGAGGTCCTCGAGCAGGTTGAGGATCTGGGCCTGCACGGAGACGTCGAGCGCCGAGACCGGTTCGTCCGCGACGATGAAGTCCGGGTCGACTGCGAGCGCCCGCGCGATGCCGACGCGCTGGCGCTGGCCCCCCGAGAGCTCGTGGGGGTAACGGTCCCGCTGGTCCGGGTCGAGGCCGACGGCCTCGATGAGCTCGTCCACCCGCTCCTGACGCGCCCGTCGCTCCGATCGGTCGCCGTGCTCGCTCTCCTCCGGCAGGTCGTGGATCTTCAGCGGCTCCATGATCGTCTGGGCGACGGTCATGCGCGGGTCGAGCGAGGACAGCGGGTCCTGGAAGATCATCTGCATGTCCTTGCGGCGCTCGCGGAGGGCGTCGTCGTCGAGCGTCGCGAGGTCGTCGCCGGCGTACAGCACCGTGCCGTCCGTCGGCTCGACGAGGCGCAGCAGCGCCCGGCCCGTCGTGGACTTGCCGCAGCCCGACTCGCCGACGAGGCCGAGCGTCTCCCCCTCGTAGAGGTCGAAGTCGACGCCGTCGACCGCCCGGACCGCCTGTGGCTCGTCCGCGAGCCACTTGTCGAGCAGGTCGTCGGCCTGCGAGAAGTGCTTTTTCAGGCCGTCGACCGAGACGAGCGGGTCGCCGGTGAACACCTCGCTCTCGGCGCTGACGCCCGCCCCGTCGTCGCCGTACTCGGACGTGTCGAACTCCTCGAGGACGCACTTCGCGCGGTGGTTCACGTCGTCGGGGCCGTGCTGGAGGTAGGGGATCTCCCCCTCGGTGCACTCGGGCTGGGCCCAGGGGCAGCGCGGGGCGAAGTTGCAGCCCGGCGGCATGTCGATGAGGTCCGGGACGTTGCCCTCGATCGGCGTCAGGCGGTCTTTGTCCTCGCTCGGGATCGACTCCAGAAGCGTGTAGGTGTAGGGGTGGCTGGGGTTGTGGAATATCTCCTCGACGGGGCCCTCCTCGACGATCTCGCCGGCGTACATCACCGCGACGCGGTCGCACGTCTCGGCGACGACGCCGAGGTCGTGGGTGATGAAGAGTACGGACATCCCGAACTCCTCCTGCAGGTCGTTGATCAGGTCGAGGATCTGGGCCTGAATGGTCACGTCGAGCGCGGTCGTCGGCTCGTCGGCGATCAGCAGTTGGGGCCGGCAGGCGAGCGCGATGGCGATGAGCACGCGCTGGCGCATCCCGCCGGAGAACTCGTGGGGGTAGTCGTCGAGACGCGCCTCCGGCTCGGGGATGCCCACCTCGGCGAGGATCTCCGCCGTCGCGTTCAGCACCTCCTCGCTGATGCCGCCGCCCCGGAGCGAGGGGAGCGTCTCCCTGACGGCGTTCCACCAGTTGTCGGGTTTGCGCCCGCCGTACTGGTGGAGCTGCAGGCTCTCGGCGACCTGCTCGCCCACCGTCAGCGCCGGGTTGAGCGACGTCATCGGGTCCTGGAAGATCATGCTCATCTCGCCGCCGCGGACGCTCCGCATCGCGGCCTCGGGCGCGCTCGTGAGGTCGACGACGCCCTCGCTCCGGTCGACGAACTCGTCGGCGCGGCCTGGATACTCCTCGGCGAGGCGGCGCGCGAGATCGGGGTCGTGGAACTCGACCTGCCCGCCGACGACCTCGCCGGGGTCGTCGACGAGGTCCATCGCGGACAGCGCCGTCACGCTCTTGCCGGACCCGCTCTCGCCGACGAGACCGACCGTCTCCCCTTCGCGGATGGTCAGGTCGATCCCGTCGACCGCCTTCACGCGGCCGCGGTCCGTGGCGAACTGCGTACGCAAGTCTGAGATGGACAGTAGATCTGGCACTATTTGCCAATTCCCACCCCGTGGCGTCAAATAACTTTCTACACGATTAACGGCGGGAGTTGACGGGAACGTTTTTGGCGGTCCGCCGTCGCCGTACCGGTATGGCGAGTAGCGGGACGGACGACAGCGTGCTGGAGTTCTGGGACGAGGTCGTCGACGACATGGAGGCGACGGCCGAGGAGTACCGCGAGAACGGCTGGAACCCGATCGAGCTTCACCCGGGCGACGTGACGGCGCTCCCGCCGGACCACGAGCGGTTCGGGCTGGACGTGCTGGTGCCCGACGACGAGTACGAGACCGTGCGCGAGGCCGTGGAGGCCGAGAAAGCGGCGTTCGACGACGTGGAAGTGTTCCGCGCGGCGACCGCCGGCACGGTCTTTCTCGTCGTCGCGGTGCGGGACGAGGCCACCGGCCGCGTCGTGCTCGTGCCGGCGTTCTACGGCGTCCGCGAGGCCCAGGAGACGATCGACGGCGCGCGCGAACGGGGCTCGCTCCCGGTCCACCTGCGGACGCTGTCGAACGAGGAAGTCGTCACCTTCGAACCGGACGACCCGACGCCGCTGTTCCCGCCGAGCGGGGAGTAGGTGGACGGGGATCCGAAACGCGTCGTTCCGTGCGACCGCGGTTCTCGGAGCGCTCGACGGGTAACGCGGTCCCGATCTACGCCGCGCCGGTCTTGGCGTCGGCACCTGATCGTCGGTCGTGTGCGCGGCGTCGGGCGTACATCAGGGCCGGCCCCGCGAGAACGCCCGCAGCGGTCGTGATCGCGAGCACGAACCCGACGAGGGTACGTGCCGTCGCCGCGATCACGGCTTGCCCACGAGGGTAGGGCCGCCACTTCGATCACTGTTCACCCATACAGGGCTCACCGACTAATCGTCGGCAGCGATCTCCTCTCCGCAGTGCGGACACTCCGTCCCCTCGTGGCGCAACTGCTCGCTCGACTCGCGCACCTCGCGCATGACCGCCGAGATGCGGTCCTCGGCCTCCAGTTCCTCCTCCACGGAGAGGTCGACGCCCTCGACTTCGAGCAGGAACTTCGCGACCTCGGTCGTCTCGTACATCACCTCGTCGAGTTCCTCCGCGGTGAAGAAGTCGCTCATCGCGCCGTAGAGGAAGGTCGCGCCGGCCTTTCGGACCTTCTCCTCGAACGAGGCGCGGGCCTGGTTGACCGCCTGCGGGGTGTAGGTGTCGGTCATGAACGGCACGAGCTCCGGCAGGTTCTCGCCGATCTTCGTCATCTCGACGCCGGTCTCGGTTCGGAAGTCCGCACAGAGCCGCGCGATGGCCCACTCGCGGGCCGTGATGTACGTGCGGTCCCGCAGGAACTCGTTGGCGCGGTCGTACTGCGCGCCGTCCATCTTCTGGAAGCGGTCGTACTTCCGCACGTCGTCCGGGACGCGGGGTTGCGGGTCGTCGTCGGTCGCGCCGTCGTCCTCTGGCGCGTCCGGCCGGGGGTCCTCGGTCGACGCCTCGTCCGCGGCCGATCGCTCGCGGTCCCGCGAGCGAGGGTCCGACGAGCGTCGGTCGTCGTCTCCGTCGGGAGTCGTCTTCGGCGCGTCGTCGCTCATGCCGCTCACTTACCAAGCGGCCGGCAAAAGGATTGCCACGCCGGGCGATCGTGCTCGTTGCCGTTCAGCCGGCGCGTCGAACGGGGAACGCGCCGGGAGAGCGGTGTGAACGGTCCCAACTGTTTTGAAACACCGCGCGGAACACGCTCGTCATGAACGTACTGCTGGGCATCGCGGGGAGCGAGGAAAGCGACGACGCGCTCCGGGAGACGGTCGACAGAGCGGCCGAGGCGGGCGACGACCTGACGATCGCGATCCTCGAAGGGGCCGACCACGACCGGTCGGCGGACGACCTGGAGTCGCAGGCGCGG
This sequence comes from Halostella limicola, assembly GCF_003675875.1. Lineage (NCBI taxonomy): Archaea > Methanobacteriati > Methanobacteriota > Halobacteria > Halobacteriales > Natronoarchaeaceae > Halostella > Halostella limicola. Next base: position 1,045,553 of record NZ_RCDI01000002.1, read on the forward strand.
GAGATGGTCGACGACGCGGGGATCGACGCGACCATCCGCCGGGTCTCCGGGGATCCGGGGAGCGAACTGGTCGAGATCGCCGAGCGCGAGGCATTCGACCGACTCGTCATCGGGGGCGGCCAGCGGAGCCCGATGGGCAAGATCCAGCTCGGGTCGATCACGGAGTTCGTCCTGCTGAACGCGCAGGTGTCGGTGACGCTGGTACGATGAGCGGCGACCGGATCTATCCCGACGAGACGACCGGGGGGTTCGAGCCGCCGCCGCTGTCGTTCGAGGACCGCGAGGGCCGCGATATCGAGATCCGCGCGTTCGAGCCGGACGAGCTCGACGCCGTCACCGAGATGTACGCCGACTTCGACCCCGCCGACCGCGCGCAGGGCATCCCGCCGACGGGCGAGGACCGGATCGAGACCTGGCTGGAGACGCTCATCGGCGAGGGGCTGAACGTCGTCGCCTGGCACGGGGACCGGGCCGCCGGACACGCGACGCTGGTCCCGGACGGCGACGACGGCGAGACGTACGAACTCGCCATCTTCGTCCTGCAGGAGTACCAGGAGGCCGGCATCGGGAGTCAGTTGATGGAGTGTCTGCTCGGACACGGCGAGGAAAACGACGTCGAGCGCGTGTGGCTGACCGTCGAGCGCTGGAACCGCGCCGCCGTCGGCCTCTACGAGAAGATGGGGTTCGAGACGAGCAACGCCGAGAGCTTCGAGCTGGAGATGTCGCTCCGCCTACACTGAGAGGACGGGCTGGCTCGCGTACAGCAGGACGTACTCGGCGGCCTTCGACAGTATCTCTCCCTCCTCGCCCGACAGCGGTTCGCGCGGGACGACGATGAAGTCCGCGTTCACGTCGTCGGCGGTGTCGAGGACGACGCTTCCCGGGTGGGTCGTCTTGCTCGTCGGGGAGAAGCCGTACGCCGAGGAGTTCGTCAGCTCGACGCCGTGTTCGGCCACGAGGTCGCGGACGTCGTCGATGAACGACCGCGCCTCTGCGGCGGCCTCGTCCTCGTCGACCGCGCCGGACTCTATCGCCCGGACCATCTCCTGCCCGTGGACGTACACCGCGTGAACGGCGGCGTCGTAGCGGTCGGCGACCGCGCCGGCGTACTCGACGGCCCGCTCCGACGACTCGCTCCCGTCGACGGGGACGAGCACCGTCTCGACCGTCAGCGGCCCGTCGCCCTCGGAAACCGAATCCGTGCTCATACCTCACCGTGCGGAGGCGGGGAGCAAAAACCCTCTCCCTTCGAAGAGGGGTTTATTGTCCTCGGCGGGGACGTGTCGCACATGCGACGTGCGCTCGTCGTCGTCGACGGTCAGGAATCGACGAAGGAACTCGTCCGCGAGGCCGGGGAACTCGCCGCCGGGGTGGACGCGGAACTGCTGTTGCTACACGTGACCAGCGAGGAGGAGTTCGCCGACCGGCAGGAGTCCCTCGCCCAGATAAGCGGGTTCGACGCCACCTACGGTATCGGGCAGGCGGAGGAGGGTGCGACGCAGTTCGCCCGTGAGATCGGCCGCGAGGCGCTGCCGGAGGGCGTCGACTTCGAGGCGATCGGCCGCATCGGCGACGAGGTGAGCGTGATCCTCTCGACGGCCGCCGAGCGGGAGTGCGACCACGTGTTCGTACAGGGGCGGCAGCGCTCGCCGACCGGAAAGGCCCTGTTCGGCGACCGTGCCCAGCGGGTCGCGCTGGAGTTCGATGGACCGGTGACGGTCCTGACCGCGTAGTACCGGCCGTCGCGGTCGGCGGCGACCGCTTCTCACAGAGGCGGACGCGCCGGCGTTCGGCCGCGACGGCCCACGCTGGTCCGCAACGCCGGCGACGGCCTCGGTCGCCGCGACGACCCGTATGAATTTGGGAAGAAATAGTTCATAGTTCTTTTGGAGCGGCGCAGTCAGAGGTTTAAAGCCCCGGCCCGGGGAAACCACGGGTATGATCGAGACGGTTGTCATCGCCACGGACGGTTCCGAGAGCGTCGAGCGGGCCGTCGACGTCGCGCTGGATCTCGCTCGGCGGTTCGACGCGGCCGTCCACGCGCTGTACGTCGTCGACGAGAGCGAGGTCGGCTCCTCGCCCGAGGCGATCCGGGAGGACATGCGCGAGGCGCTGGAGGAGAGCGGTGAGGCGGCGCTCGACGACGTCCGGGAGCGCGCGGGCGGCGAGGTGGAAACCGTCGTCCGGGAGGGGCGCCCGGCCGCGGAGATCTGTACCTACGCCCGGGAGAACGACGTCGACCTCGTCGCGACCGGCACCCGCGGCCGCCACGGCGAGAACCGGTTTCTCATCGGAAGCGTCGCCGAGCGGGTCGTCCGCTCCTGCCCCACCCCGGTGCTGACGGTGCGGCAGCTGGGCGAGTAGGCGAGGGATCCGGTCGCCGGATCGGCGGGTTCTTGCCTCGCGGGACGGACCGTCACGTATGGACGATTCGCTCATCGACTCGGAGGACCTCTCGCTCGGACGCAAGTCCGTCATCCCGGGCGAGGGCTTTTTCGTGCCCGATTCGCTGGAGGAGAGCCACGAGGAGGAGGCCGCCGCGGAGGCCCTCGACGGCGCGAGCGTCGCCGTCGTCGCGGACCCCGACGCCGACGGCCTCGCCTGCGTCGCGCTCGTCAGGGAGCTGTACGGCGACGATCCGCCAGAAGAGACGGCGGAGACCGCCGAAGGGACCGAAGCGGGCGAACCCGCCGACGAAACGGACGCCGACGATGACTCCGAGGCGGGCCTCGCCGCCGACGTGGACGTCGTCGACGACGTTCCCGACCGCGTCTCGCGCGACGTAGCGCTCGTGCCGGCGGGCCCCCACGACCTCGAAGAGGGCATCGAGTACGTCGCGGAGTACGGCGCGGAGGGGATCGACCTGTTCGTCTGCGACCTCTGTCCGGACCGCTACGAGTACGTCGAGGACGAACTGGAGGCCGCCGTCGAACGGGCCGATACGGTCCGGTGGTTCGACCACCACCAGTGGGACGACGAGGTCGCAGAGCGGGTGCGCGAGGCGGGCGTCGACCTCGTGGTCGGCGACAGCGACGAGGAGTGCTCGGCCGACGTGGCCCTGCGCTCACTCGACCACGACTTCCCGCGGCGCTACAAGGAGCTCGCGTCCGTCACCCGCGACCACGACCTCTGGATCCGCGAGGACCCCCGGAGCGACGACCTCGCGGACTACTCCTACTGGAGCGGCGCCGGCGAGTACGTCGACACCGTGATGCGCCACGGCCCCGACCTGCCCGAGGACGTGCTGGCGTTCGTCGAGGAGCAGCGCGTCGAGAAGCAGGCGCTCATCGACCGCGCCGTCGACCGCGCCGACATGCGTGAGGTCGGCCCGTGGACGGTCGGCGTCACCTACGGTCGCTGCTCGCAGAACGAGGTCGCCGAAGCGCTCCGCGAGCAGGGAGCCGACGCCTCCGTCGTCGTCAAACCCGCGGGGAGCGCGAGCATCCGCGGCACCGACGCGTTCGAGCGCTGCCACGAGGTCGCCAGGCAGGTCAACGGCGGCGGTCACCCGAAGGCGGCTGGCTGCAAGCCCGACATCTACGACGACATGCTCGACTACGCCAACCACTGGACCACCCGCGGCGCGGTGACGAAGCAGGTGATCCTGGAGGCGTTCCTCGAGCTGGTGCCGGAAGACGGCGACGAGGAGGACAGCGGCGAACTCGACGACGACATCGAGACGACGGAGTGAGGGGCGCGACGACCCCCGGTCCGCGCGGCCGGCCGCCTCAGCGCGGCTTGCGGAACTCGTAGGAGCGGTCGCCGCCCTCGATTCTGATCCTTCCCCCGTCGTGGTCGACGTAGAGCGCCTCGACCCCGCCGTCCTCGAACTCGTGGAGCGGCATCCCGGCCTCGACGCGACCGTCGCGCGTGACCGTGAGCCGGGCGCTCCCGACCGTCACGGCGACGCCCTCGTCGCTGCGGGAGAGCTCGCCGCCCTCGGCGAACCGCCGGAGGTGGTCCTCGACCGCTGCCCAGTCCGCTATCGGGACTCGCTCGTAGTCGTCGAGCATAGCGGTGGTTGGGTGCGAACGACCAAAACGGAGCGGGGCCGCCGGCCCTATCGCTCGCCGGCGACCCACTTCTGGGAGTACGCCGTCCCGCACTCGCACTGGGCGTAGGCGTGGATGACGTCGCCCTCGGCGTAGAGGCCCCCGACCTCCTCGTTTCGCTCCTCGGCGAACGCGAAGACGAACCGCGCGCCGTGCTCGGGGCCCTCGCCCTCCGGACAGTCGCCGCCGGTGAGCGTCGTACTGATGACGCCCTCTTCGGCCATCGCCTGCTTGGCGAACGCCATCGGGTCCTTGCCCGTCGCCGCCTGGAACGCGTTCCGGCCGTTATCGCCGTCGACGACGATGACGATGCCGCCGGGGACCGACTCCCCGTACTCCTCCAGCTTTCCCAGGTCGTCGACCGCGTCCTCCGCGAGGTAGAAAGCGACGTCCTCGGGGCGCTCGCCCGCGAGGAACGCGTCGCGCTTCGAATCGGTCATACGCTCGATTGCCGGGCGAGCGGGAAAAAGGGCGCGTTAGAGCGCGGACGGCGCGAGGCGAGCGCGGTCACCGGCCCTCCAACTGCTCCGCGATCGACGCCAGGCTGTCGTCCGGCGACTCCGTCGCCTCATACACGACGCGCTCGCCGGACTGGCGGACGCCGTACTTGAACTCGTCCTCGATCACGTCGAGCAGCACTGAGCCGCCGACGGAGACGTCGGCGCTCTCGATCCACTCCAGCAGGCGGTTCGTCGCGTCGCCGGGGGACCGGGCGAACCGGGGGGAGTCGTACGCGCCGGCGACGACGCGGGTGTCGTCCGTCAGCGCCGTCTCGACGCGGGCGTGGTACTCCGTCCCGTCGACGACGAGGCGAACGACCTCGTCGGCGGGGAAGCGGTCGGCCTCGTCGGCCGGGATCTCGACGCGGGGACGGCGCGTGGACCCGGCGGTCGCGAGCACGGCGCGGACGGTGTGCACGGAGTCGTGGTCGCTCGGAACGCGGTCTGCCATACGCGGACCAAGGGCTGGGGAGTTCGTATATCCGGCGGAAAGAAAGGGAGCTTACTCCTCGTCGCCGTCGCCGAACAGGTCCTCGACGGACTGGTCGCCGCGATCGGTGATCTTCGCGTTGATCTGGGAGACGGCCTCGCTGACCTCCGCGCCGCGGACGGTGACGCGCTTGCGCTCGCCCTCGCGGGTGGGGCGGAAACCGGTGCCGCCGTCGGAGAGGATCTCCTGCAGGTTCGGGCCGGGGACGTCGCCGCGCATCGGGCGGCCGGCGTCGTCGGAGCCGCCGGTGATCTCGAGCGTGTAGCCGTCGAGGCCGACGGCGCCGCCGTCGACCTCGTCGCCGATGGATCGGCCGATGAATCGGTTCGCGTCCTGGTCGTCCGCGTCGCGCTGGTACGTCTCGCCCGACTCGGGGTCCGAGACGACGACTTTGAAGCTTGCCATGCGTCGAACCAGTCGGTCGCGCCTAAAAAGCACATCGAAAAGGAGCGTCTCCGGGAGCGCCGCGAGGTCCCCGCGCAGGGCGTGGAGTTAGGCCGCTGACACGTCTGAGCGGGAGACTCAAGCCCCGGGGGTCCGTACGGCGGCGTATGGAACGCGAGGTATTGATGCTTCACCTGCGCCAGGCGTTCGGCGGCACGCCGGCCGAGCGCCGGACGGTCGCCCGCGCCGCCACGGACCTGGCGGACTCGGGGAAGATCGCCGACGACCGCGGCGAGGAGCTGACGGCCGACGTCGTCATCGAGAACCTCGCGGACTGCCGGGAGGGGTCGCCCGCCGAGCGGTGGAACTGGTGGATGGGGGCGCTCGAAGCGGCCCACGGCGACTACGAGCAGTTCGTCGTCCAGCGCTGGAACGAGGAGGACGCGCCGAACGCCTGACTCACTCCGACTCGCGCGTCCCGTCGAGGGACCGTCCCAGCCCCGCGACGCCGACGACCTCGTCGTCGTCCTCGACGGGGACGCCGAAGAACTCGTACGGGCGCGTCTCCCCGCACCTCGCGACGAGGTCGCCCCGCACGGTGACCCGCTCGCCCCCCTCGACGACCCGCGAGAGCGCAGCGTCGACGCGCTCCGCGTCCTCCCCCTCGAAGAAATCGACTACCGTGCGGCCAACTATCTCCTCGGCGTCGTAGCCGGTCGCCGACTCGAACCGGTCGTTCCAGCGCAGGACGGTCCGGTCCCGGTCCAGCGCGTAGAACGCGTCGTCGAGCGCGTCGACCGTCGCCGTCAGGAACCGCTTCTCCCGGGCGAGTTCGCGCTTTCGCTCGCGCCGGTCGCGGTTGTTCAGCGCGTGCAGCACCTGGTCCGCGATCTCCGCGCCGAAGCGGACCTCGTCGTCGCGCCACGCCCGCGGCTCGCCCACGTGCTCGTGACAGACGACGCCGACCGTATCGCCGCCCGAGCGCACGGTCGAGTCGAGCAACGACGCGACGCCGTGTTCCTCGGCGTACGCCGCGAGTTCGCTCGTCCGGGGGTCCGCGAGGACGTCCGCCGCGCCCACGGAGCGGTTGCTCTCCAGCGCGTCGAAGTAGGCGGGGTACTCGTCGGCGTCGATCGTCATCCCCGACGAATACTCGCCCGCCGCGCGGTCGTAGAGAACTTCGCACCGGAGTTCCGTGCCCGCCTCGTTCAGCAGCCACACGCCGACGCGCCGGACGTCGAGGGTCTCCGCGGCCCGCGCCGTGACCGTCTCCAGCGCCGCCGGCACGTTTCCCCTGATAACGTCCTCGTCGTGGGCGAGTTCGATCAGCGCCTCCTGCTGGCGCTCCTGTCGGCGCTGCTTGCGGTACTCCTCGGTGACGTCCCGGAACACCACGACGACGCCGACGACGTTCCCCTCGTCGTCCTCCATCGGCGTGCCGCTCTCGGCGACGTGGCGCTCGTTCCCGTCCCGGTCCACGAGCAGCGTCTCCTCGGCGAACGAGACCGTCGCGCCGTTCGCGAGCACCGTCCCGGCGGGGCCCTCGATGGCTTCTCCCGAATCGCCGTCGCGGACGGTGAACACCTCGTCCAGCGGCTTTCCGACCGCGGCCGCCCGGTCCCACCCCGTCAGTTCCTCGGCGACGCCGTTCAAGCGGGTTATCACCCCGTCCGCGTCGGTGGCGACGACCGCCTCGCCGATCGATTCGAGGATGATGCGGAGGTTCTCCTCCCGCTCCTGCAGGCGCTGCTGGGTCCGGTAGTGGCCGACCTCCTGCTCGATGCACCGGGCCAGCATCCCGTACTGCGAGGACGGGTCGCCGCCCTTCTGGAGGTAGCGGTCCGCGCCGAGGTTGAGCGCCTCCATCGCGACGTCCTCCCGCCCCTTCCCCGTGAAGACGACGAAGGGGATCGCCGACCCCAGGTCGTTCCGGACGGCGTCTAACAGTTCGAGGCCGTCCATCTCGGGCATCTGGTAGTCGGAGACGACCGCGTCGTACCCGTCGCCCTCGACGCGCGAGAGCGCTTCCCGCGGGTCCCGGACCGTGTCGACCGAGAAGTCGTCGTTTCGGGTCTCCAGGAACTCCTTCGTGAGACCGAGGAGGCTCGGGTCGTCGTCGACGTAGAGGACTTGGATCACGGTATCGTTCCCGACGTTCGTCTACGGAGTGATTTTTTCAAGACACGTAAGAACTTATCGGCCGTTCGAGAGGAAACCCTCACGCGACGACTTCGTCGCCGACGGCGGGCGCCGACGCGGCGAACCCGTCGTCGGCCAGCGCCGCCGCGAAGTCCGTACACCGGTCGCCGTGGTTCACCAGCACGCGAGCGTCCCGGTAGTCGTCGAGGAGCGAGCGCAGGCCGTCGCGGTCTGCGTGAGCCGAGAAGTCGAACCACTCGACGCCCGCGCTCACCGCATCACGCGGCCGTCTATCTCGCACCGTCCCGATTCGAGCAGCTCGCGGCCCGGCGTCCCCTCGACCTGATAGCCCGTGAGCACGATGGCGTTCGTCGGGGTCGACCGTACCGCGGGGACGTACGTCATCGCCGGGCCGCCCGAGAGCATCGGAAACGAAAATGTGCAAGTAGTCTGCCGGCGATCGCGATCCTACCCTGTTACCCGATTCGCCAGCTACGTCCGGGAGTCACAACTGTATCTCGCGTAGTTGTCGAGTGTCTCCTCAAAGTATCCGGATAACTGTCAAGAGAGGCGGAAGCATAGTCCCCCACGAACCTGCCGTCGTCGCCGGTTGTGTAGCGGTGTCTAGCCGCACTGGACAAGACAGCATCCCTCTGGTGGTCGTGCCTCCCCTACTACTGTTTTTGAGGACGCAAGATATAGGTGTGGCCAGGGAAAACTATGGATTAGACGCACCTAATCAATTAGTTTGGGAACCCCCATGTTATCAGATATACGCAACGAACGACCGGTGACGCGACGGGACGCGCTACGGGCCGGCGGTGCGACGGCGCTGGCGGGGCTGGCTGGGTGCACGGCGCTGCCGAGCCCACCGGTAGAGGCCAGGAGTGACAGTGATGACGAAAACGACGGGCCGGTTGCCGTGGCCTCGTTCTTCAGCTTCTCCGACTTCGGCCGGCAGATCGCCGATGGGTCCCCACTGACGGTGGAGAACCTCGTCCCGGCGGGCCTGCACGGCCACGGTTGGGAGCCCAACGCCAGTATCACACAGCGCATCATCGAGGCAGACGCGTTCGTCCATGTCGGTGAGGACTTCCAACCCTGGGCCGACCGCGCCATTCAAACAATCAAAAGTGACAACATCGATACGGCACTCATCAACGCCCGCAAGGACATCGACCTAGTGGACCTCGCCGCGACCCTCGACCGCGACGAGGAGGGCGTCGGCGCTCAGCGCGGAAAGGATCCGCACTTCTGGCTGGACCCCCGGCGTGCAAAGCAGTCTGTCGACAACATCGCCGACGGGTTCGCCGAGGTTGTCCCCGAGTACGCCGACGTGTTCCGCGAGAACGCCGAGACGTACAAGTCAGAGGTACTCGACCGCATCGACGCAGATTACGAGGCCATCTTCGACCGAGCCGAACGCGACATCGTTCAACTGGCTGCGCACAATGCCTTCCAGTACATCGGCGTCAGATACGGCGTTCGGATGAGACCATTGGTGACGAACCTCGCGGCGAGCGGCGACGTCAAACCCGCGGACATCCGCGAAGCGGAGGCGGTCATCCGCGAGAACGACATCGAGTACATCGCCAACGGTGTCTTCGAATCCCAGCGTCCGGCCCAACAGCTCGTCCGTGAGACGGCCGTGGAGGCGTACTTCCCCGTGACGCCGTACGCCGGCGTCCGCGAAGAGTGGGTCGAGGAGAACTGGGGCTACGAGGAGATCGCCTACCAGATCAATATGCCGACGTTCGAGATCGTCGTCGGGAACGAGACGCCCCAGGAGGCGGCCCCGTCGGAGGGGTGGGTCGAACAGTGGCGGAACTTCAAACCAGTATGAGAATGCAGGACACTGGCCCCACGACGGCGGCTGGCACCGGCGAGCAGGCATCCAGCGAGACTAACCTGGACACCACGGCAAGCGAGCCCGTTATCGACCTCACGGACGTCACCTTCGGCTATACGGCGACACCGGTGGTCGAGGACATCTCGCTGACCATCGAGCCAGGTGAGTACGTCGCCGTCGTGGGGCCGAATGGATCGGGAAAGTCGACGCTGATGCAGCTGATGTTGGGGCTGCTTAAGCCCGACGCGGGCACAGCTAATCTGTTCGGCGAGCGCGCTGACCGCTTCGACGATGGCGAACGGGTCGGCTACGTCGCTCAGCAGGCCAGCGCCGCGAAGGAGATGCCTATCACCGTCCGCGAGGTGGTGAAGATGGGTCGGTTCCCGCACGTCGGGTTTGGCCGCCTGTCGAGCGAGGACTGGGCCATTGTCAACGACGCACTCGCGACCGTCGGGATGAGCGCGTTCGCCGATCGGCGCGTCACGCAGCTCTCGGGTGGCCAACGCCAACGCGCATTCATCGCGCGGGCGCTGGCGAGCGAGGCCGACCTACTCGTGCTGGATGAGCCAACCGTCGGCGTCGACGCCGAGTCGGTCGACGCCTTCTACGATCTGCTGGCAGCGCTCAACGCCGAGGGCATCACCGTCCTCCTCATCGAGCACGACCTCGGGGCGGTCGTCGAGCACGCCGACCGCGTCGTCTGCCTGAACCGCGAGGTCTACTTCGACGGTCCGACCGACGAATTCGTCGAAAGCGACGCGCTGGCACGGGCATTCGGAACCGAGGCACGGTTTCTCACGGGGGTGGGCGAATGAGCGCAGACGGGGCAGCCACGCTCATGGCGAGTATTCTTGCCACCGTGGACCCGTCGTTCGTGCTCCCACTACAGAGCGGGCTAGGCGCCGTCAGCGACTTGGTCTTCGGCATCCTCTTGTGGTTTCTGGAGCAGTGGTACTGGCTGATGGACTGGGTGTACTACTTCACGGGTCTGGAGATGCTGAATCCGCGCTACCGGTTCATGCACCGGGCGATACTCGTCGGGCTCTGCGTCGGCGTGATGGCGCCGCTCATCGGGACGTTCCTCGTTCACCGACAGCTCGCGCTCATCGGAGACGCACTAGCTCACACCGGATTTGCCGGGGTAGCCGTCGGGCTGTTCCTGAATGCCGTCATCGACCTTGGGGTGTCACCCTACCTCACCGCAGTCATTGTGGCGATGGTCGCCGCGCTATTCATCGAGCTCATCTCTGAGGTCACGGACGCCTATAACGACGTCTCGATGGCGATTGTCCTGTCGACGGGATTCGCGCTGGGGACGACGCTCATCAGCCTCAACGCGGGCGGGCTCGCCGTCGGCGTCAACCAGTTTCTCTTTGGCAACCTTTCCACGGTGTCGCCCCAGAGCGCGGCCATCCTCCTGGTGCTGTTCGCCGTCATCGTTGGGACAGTGGCCGTGACGCGCAACCAACTCCTGTACGTAACCTTCGACGAGACCGCGGCCGCTGTCTCCGGTCTCTCCGTCAACTGGTACAACCGAGTGATGGTGATGCTGACGGCGATGGTCGTCGTCGGCGCGATGCAGATCATGGGCGTCATCCTCGTCGCGGCGATGCTCGTGGTTCCAGTAGCGGGCGCGACTCAGGTGTCCAGAAGTTTCTCCGAATCGCTTGTTGTTTCGGTCGTTCTCGCGGAACTCGCGGTGTTGCTAGGTATCGCCGTCGCCTACTACGGCGGTGTCACGGCTGGAGGAGTCATTGTCCTCGTCGCCGTGGGGATCTATATCTGCGCCGTCGTGCTGGGCAAGATCCAGTCCATCCGTGGTGAACAGGCCACGCCCGACATGGGCAGCATTGAGGCCGACAGCGCCGATGTCGGCACCGGGAGAGGGGATGACTGATGGTCGCAGCCAGCAATGGCGATTCGCCAGACGACGGTTGCACCCGAAGCAACAAGGGAAGTCAGCCGAATGTATCGACAGGAATGCTGAGCGCGGTCATGGAGGACTACATCAAGACGATCTACGCCATTGAGAGCGACAGCGACGGGCGGGTGTCGACCTCAGCCCTCGCCGACCATCTCGAGGTCACGGCGCCGACCGTCTCCTCCATGCTGAAAAAGCTCGAAGAACGCGGCCTGATCGACCGCGAGGAGTATAAGGGTGTGACGCTCACAGACGAGGGCGAACTCGTCGCTCTCGAGATCCTTCGGCACCACCGTCTTCTCGAAGCGTTCTTGACCGAACTGCTTGACTACGACTGGGCCGACGTCCACGACGAGGCCGACAGACTTGAGCACCACGTCTCCGAGGAACTGACCGATCGCATTGCCGAGGCGCTGGGCAACCCCCCAGTCGATCCGCACGGCGATCCGATTCCCGACGCCGACCTGTCCTTTCCCGATGAGAGCGAAACCACCCGCCTCGCCGACGCCGACAAGGGCGAGCACGTAACCGTCCGGCGTATTCGCAACCAAGGAGATGCGGAACTACGTTACCTCGCCGACGCCGGCGTCCGTCCGGAGGTCGAACTCACGGTAGTCGACATTGCGCCGTTCGGGATGGTGACCGTCGAGACGCAGGCGGGCGAGCAAAGCCTCCCGAAGGAGATCGCCCAGCACATCGAGGTCGCCCCAGCGGCCGCCGCGGACGGTGGCGAGGCATAGGGCGGGTCACACCTCCAAGAAGGAACCCTGACGGATTCGACTTCTGTATTTAGCAACCGTTCCTTTTGATTCACGGATACTCGCACTCCTCGTGAGAAATGGCGACACTTCGTTCGAGATGTGAACGACATACTTGATGACAAGTTTGCGGAACTGCTTCGTCGCAGCCTCTTAGCTACATATCCGAACCATCTGAGAGTCCAATCGGGATGTCCACGAGGAGTAGGTCGGCGTCGTCATGTCTGTCGCACACTGCCTGAAAAGACGGTTCAGTCGCAAAACTGAGTGTGCTATCACGCTCCTCGACTGTAACCCATCTCTTCCCTCCTCAGTCTACACCAACGAATGTACCCATACAAGTCGGATTTTTGCCCAGGTTGATTACTCACATGGTCTCTACAGAGCCGACTTCAGGCGCAGTTGCCTCAAAGCCGGCCTCCTGAAGTTCAGTAGCAAACCGCTCGCAACGGTCGCCGTGGTTTATCAGGATGCGAGAATTTTCGTACGAGTCGAGAAACTCAAAGAGCCCATTGCGATCAGCGTGTGCTGAAAAGTCATACTGCTCTACCTTCGCGCTGACAGGCATTACGCGACCATCGATCTCAGCGCTGCCTGACTCTATGAGGTTCCTCCCGGGAGTCCCTTCAACCTGATAGCCAGTCATCGTGACTTTGTTCATTGGATTCGATCGAATCTCAGGAATATAGGTCATGGCAGGGCCCCCAGACAGCATTCCACTGGTGGTGATGATTGCTGCTTTCTGGTCGGTAATCCGCTTCCGCTGACCGTTTCGCCCGGTAACGAACCGCGCGTGGGATTTCGCTCGTCGAAACGCGTCTTCGTCGCGAACGAACTCAGGATACTGCCGAAGCATCTCGGTGACTTGCTTCCCCATCCCGTCGACATAACACGGGATGTCGTACTCCTTACAGATGAGCATCATCTCCTGTGTCCGGCCGATTGCGAACGCGGGCACAACGACCGTCCCACCTTCCCAGAGGGTTGTCTTCACGCTCTCGGCGAATCGTTCCTCTATGACGGACCGGTTTTCGTGCTCGACATCAGAGTAGGTGCTCTCACAGATGACGACGTCGGCGGCAGGTCGTGCAGTAGTTCTCGAGACCAGTTGCTGGTCGTCGGTGTGAAAGTCGCTAGTGTAGAGTAGTCGCGTATCCCCATCGTCAACGAGAACGTGAGCGCTTCCCGGGATATGTCCTGCATTGTAGAATGTCACATCATAGCCAGCTGTTTCGAAGGTTTCCTGATACCCGTGCGTTTTCGACACCTGTGTAACGCGTTTGAGATCGTTCTCAGTGAACGGGCAGTTGTATGATCCCCCATGTAGCTTGAGCGTGTCCCGCGCGAGCGTCAGCGCGAGCTCCCGCGTCGGCGGCGTCCAGTGAATCGGCGGCCGGCGGTCCCCGGCGAGCAGCGACGGGACGCCCCCGACGTGGTCGAGGTGCCCGTGCGAGACGACGACCGCGTCCGGATCGACGTCGCCGACGGGGAACTGGGGCGGGGTCCCCGTCTTCATCCCGTAGTCGAGCAGGAGGGAGTCGTTGACGAGGACCGCGCTGCGCCCGACCTCGCGGGCGCCGCCGAGAAACCGGATGTTCATCGGCGGAGCGTACCGGCTCGCCGCGCTTGGGTCCGTCGGTTCGGTACGACGCGGTGCTGTCGGCACTACCGCGATGACGGTCACGAAAAAAGCGTCGACGGGACCGCGTTACGCGAAGACGGCAGTCTCGATGCTCTCGAGGATGCCGCCGTCGTCGGACTCGTTGTCCTCGGTGGCGTTGTCTTCGGTGGCGTTGTCGTCGAGCACGCCGCCGTCGGTCTCGTTGTCCGTCACGTTGTCCTCGGTCTCGTTGTCGCCCAGCACGCCGTCGTCGGTTTCGTTTTCGGTCTCGTTGTCACCGAGCACGCCGTCGTCGGTGGCGTTCACGGTCTGACCGTCGGTCATCTCGAGCGAGAACGAGTCAGAAGACGCGTTCTCGACCGAGACGTTCTCCGCCGAGAGCACGTCGATCACGATGCCCTCGTCGGTCTCGTTTTCGGTCTCGTTGTCCTGCATGCCGACGTCCGTCGCGTTGGACTCGTTGTCCTGCATACCGACGTCCGTCGCGTTGTCGCTGGCGTCATCACCCAGGCCCTCGGACTCGTTGTCCTCGGTCTCGTTGTCCTGCAGCGCCGACTCGTTGTCGGACGTGTTCTCCGAGACGTTCACCTCGAAATCGGAGTCGTTGGCCGCGTCGTCGGACTCGTTGTCGCCGAAGACGTCGTCGGTTTCGTTGGTGGCGTTGTCCGTCTCGTTACCGTCGGCCATCGCGCCCGTCTCGTTCATCTCCTGCACGTCGAGCTCGTCGACGGTCATGTTCTGAATCGTCATGTTGCCGACGTCGACCGTCCGGATCGTGACGTTACCGACTTCCTGCGCGTCGTCGGCCGCCATGTCGTCGGTCACGTTGGACTCGTTGTCCTGCATGCCGACGTCCGTCGCGTTGTCACTCATGTCGTCACCGAGACCCTCGGACTCGTTGTCCTCGGTCTCGTTGTCCTGCAGCGCCGACTCGTTGGTCGCGTTCATCTCGGACTCGTTGTCGCCGAGGGCCTCTTCTTCCTCGACGGTGGTGTTCTCCTCGCCGAACGCGTCGTCGGACTCGTTCTCCGTCACGTTGTCCTCGGTCGCGTTCAGCTCGCTCTCGTTCTCGGTCGCGTTGTCACCGAGGGCGGTCTCCTCCTCCGTCACGGTGAACTCCTCGATCGTGAGGTTGTCCACCGTCATGTTCTCGATGGTGAGGTTCGTTATCGTGAGGTTCGGACCCTCGGGCTGTTCGGCAGGAGCCTCCCCGAGGTCGTCCTCAGACTCGTTGTCGTCGAGGGCGTCGTCGGTCTCGTTTTCGGTCTCGTTGTCCTGCATACCGACGTCAGTCGCGTTGTCGTCGGTGTCGAGCTCCTCCGTCTCGTTGTCCTCGGTCTCGTTGTCCTGCAGCGCCGACTCGTTGTCGTCCGAGACGTTTATCTCGGACGCGTTCACGCTGATGTCCGTCGCGTTGTCATCAGCGTCGACGCCGGTGTCGTTGGCCGCGTCGGCACCGGTGTCGTTAGCCGCATCGGCGCCGGTGTCGTTCGCGGCCACGTCCGACTCGTTCATGCCCAGGTCCGTCTCGTTGTCGACGGTCGGGACGTCATCGACGTCGGTCTCGTTGCTGACGCTGACGTTGACCTCCTCGAGGCTGACGTTCTCGAGCGAGAGGTTCTCGAACGACACGTTCGAGAGGACGATGGTGTCGTTTTGCTCCACCAGGGTGTCCAGCTCGTCGGCGTTAGTCTGGTTCTCCACCGACAGGTTCTCGACCGTGAGGTTCTCTATCGTCGCGTTCTCCACCGTCACGTTCGCCAGTTGGAGTTCGGCGACCGATACGTTCTGAAGCACCGCGTTCGATTCGCCGTCGTCCGACGCGTCGTCGTCTTGCGCGCCCGCGTCCGCGAGGGCGGGTGCGGCGACTGCCGGACCGGCAAGTACGACGACGACTGTCATCAGGAGTGCGCTCGCTGTTTTGCGTCTCATACGAGCGATCCAACGGCGGTGACGTGCATAAACACGTGAAACCGTTTTCAGCGAAAAACGGAGGTTTACGGACCTCTCAGTAGTGTTTCCGGTCCGTCCGAGCACCTGTCCGGCGTCGAACGGGTGTCGGACGTACGTCCGACGAGTGATACCCCCAACTGCGGTCATCTAACGTCGGCTTAGGGCCCCCGGTGGCCCCGAAGTAACCGCGCGAAACCGCGCGAACGGATCCATGCGGCCGCGGCCGACAGGAGTTGGTCCGGGCGTAACCGCGCCATCTGTTTGATTACCCTCGGCTATAAGCAGAATAAATCGGTGTGATCGGGCATCAAGTGTGGAGAACGCGATACGACACGTTACTCGTCTCCGGTGGCCGCCTCGACCTTCGAGGCGTGTTTCTCCAGGTCGGCGGCGAGCTGGCGGGCCTCCTCGGGAGAGAGCGTCACCTCCTCCATGTGCGCCGGGAGGTGCTCCTCCTGCATGTTGTCCAGTTCGATCTGGAGCTTCACGCGGTCCGGGTCCTTCCGCGGCGAGGTCGCGTTGAGGACGGCCAGCGTCTCCTCCTCGAAGTCGTGGCCCTTCACGGTCGCGTCGATCAGGTCGAACGTCGTGTACGCGTTGACCTTCATCAAGCGGTCTGCCATACGAAACGGGAGGGAAGGGAGCTACTTAGCCGCCGCGGACGACCGACGTCGAGGAAACGCCGTCCGCGGTCGGCGTCGCCCGCCGGCCGTAACCGGAGCGTCAGTCGTCGGCGGGCGCGTTGGACTTCTCGTCGGCGACGGAGACCGGCGCGGGAGTGGCGTCCATGTCGTCGTCCTCGGCGTAGGGGTACCACGTCTTCTTCGTGTTGTGCATGAACGGGTCGTCGTAATCCGTCTCCTCGGGTTCGACGAGGTCGGCGAGCTCCTCGGCGTCGCGGTCGACGACGAACTCGCGGAACGTCTCGCCGTCCTCGCGCAGATCCTTGTAGTTCTCGACGAGGTTGTCGATCGCGCCGGGCACCTCGTCGGCGGGGACCCGCTCGGTCACCCAGTCCGCGAAGTTCGGGTTCTCGCCGAGGCCGCCGCCGAGGCCGATGTCGAGCGCCTCGACCGGCTCGCCGTCCTTGCGCGTCTTCATGCCGCGCAGGCTGATGTCGGCGATCTGGGGCTGGGCGCAGGAGGCAGTGCAGCCCGAGAGGTGGACGTGGAAGTCCTCGACGTCGTCGGGCAGGTCGACGTTCTCCTTGAGCCAGCGGGCGTAGCGGACCTGCCGGTTCTTCGTCTCGACGATGGAGAGCGAGCAGAACTCGGTGCCCGTGCAGGCGATGGAACCGCGCATGAACGGGCTCGGGTCGGGGTTGTACTCCTCAAGCAGCGGCTCGGCGAGCAGGTCGTCGAGGTTCTCCTCGGGGACGTCGGTGAGGATGACGTTCTGGCGCTGGGTGAGCCGCGCCTCGCCGGAGCCGTACTCGTCGGCGAGGTCGGCGAGCTCGATGACCTCGTCCGCGCCCATGCGGCCGACGAGGACGTTCAGACCGACGTAGTAGTTGCCGTCCTTCTGCTCGTGGACGCCGACGTGGTCGGCGTGGCCCTTGTCGTTGCCGGCGTTGTACGAGTAGTGCTCGCGCATGTCCTCGCCCGCGGTGTGGAGCTCGAAGTCCACGTAGTCCTCCTGCAGGGTCTCGCGGACCTTCTCGGGGCCCCACTCGTCGACCAGGAACTTGATGCGGGCGTTGTAGCGGTTCTCGCGGTCCCCGTGGTCGCGAAACAGCGCGGAGAGGCCGCCGGCGACCGCGGAGGCGTTCTCCGGTCGGACGAACACGTCGATGTCGCGGGCGAAGCGGGGCTCGTTCCGGGCGAGGCCGCCGCCGACGCGGACGTTGTAGCCGGTGACGGTCTCGCCGTCGATCTCCTTCTCGGCGGGTTCAAGCGCGAGGTCGTTGATGTCGCCCTGGCCGCAGCCCTCGTCGCAGCCGGTCACCGAGACCTTCCACTTGCGGGGGAGGTTCGAGTGGTCGTCGTTGCCCTTGAACGTCTCGTGGAGCTCCTGAATGGTGTCCCAGGCGTCGACGTGTTCGTGCTTGTCCTTGCCGGCGACGGGGCAGCCGACGATGTTCCGCCAGGAGTCGCCGCAGGCCTGGATGGTCTCCAGCCCGTTGTCGTGGAGCTTGTCCCAGATCTCGGGCATGTCTTCGATGCGGATCCAGTGGAGCTGGATCGACTGTCGGGTGGTGAAGTCGGCCCACCCGTTACCGAACACGGGGTTCTCCGCGGGGCCGGTGGAGTACTCCGCGGCGATCTCGCCGATGGTGCGGAGCTGGCCGGGTTCGAGGACGCCGTTGGGCGTCCCGATGCGCATCATGAAGTAGCTCTCCTGACCGGCGCGCTGGTGGTACAGGCCGTACCACTTGAAGCGCTCGAACCAGGCGTCGTGCTCGTCGTCCGGGATGGACTCCCATCCCTCCTCGGCGAACCGCTCCATGTGGGCACGGATGTCCGTCCCGTAGATCTCGTCTTTCCATTCCTCGACGTCGGTAGGCATGTGCCTCCGTTACGGGTCTCCCTCTTATACCCCCGACCCTACCGACAGAACTCCCCTCGTCTCCCGCTTACCGGAGATGCTTGCCTGACGTGGGTTCGCATATCACGACCGGGGTTCGTTGACCGCCTGGAACGACCCCGGTTCGAACTGGTAGAACTCGCCGTCGACGACGCGCCCCACCGGCAGCGCGTCTATCGTGTCTTTCGCGCCGCAGCCGATGCACTGGCCGACCGCGCCGACGGCCACGACGCCGCGATGGATAGAGACGTCGTAGAACGCCTCGCAGAGCACGTGGGCGACGTCGCAGTCGCAGAAGTCGTAGGACGCGAGCGGCCAGATGTCGCTGTTGCTGACCGCGCGAGCGTTGTTGACGCTGATCCACGCCCCGTCGTCGAGCGTGCGAACGGGAACCGTCATCGCCGCCCTTTCTCGCCCCAGCCTCGTTAGCCCGTCGCCGGTCGCAACGCTTACCGACGGATGACGCGCGTTACTACGGTAACCGCCATACTGCGACGCGATCTCCGCCTCAGCCTGCGACCGGGAAAGGGGCCATTTTTTCTGGTAAGCGGGAGTCAGGGTAGGGCTTGTGGGTTGAAGCGTTCTTAAGGTGGTACCGTCACAACGAACTGGTGATGACCGACGACGCTCGCCGGCGCACCGAACGGCGTCAGCACACGTCCGCCGACGTCGCGCCCGAGCTTTACGAGACCGACCCGGAGGAACACAGATGACGACTACCACCCACGACACCGACGAGGAGGAGGAGCAGGTCGACGACCATCTGGCGGACGTCGAAGAGGGTGCCGGCTGCACCGAGATCTGGGAGCACCTCTCGGAGCAGCGCGACGACGACTAGCGGAGGTTTTTCACCGCTCCACCCCAATCAAGGCCTGATGACTGCAGACCGGTCGGACGACCCCGACGACAGTGATGCCGGCGAGCCGCTGCCGATCGACCGCGAGTCGCCGGTCGGTCAACCCGTCGTCCGCGGCGACGCGGAGGTCACCGGCCAGCGCGCCCGCGACGCCGTCCAGTTCGACCCCGACGACCCGGAGAGCCTCGCGGACGCCGCCGAGACGGTCCGGGCGTTCGCCGAGAACACCGTCGGCGGCGAGGACAACGTGTACATGCTCCGGGGCGCGGCCGCCTGCGCCGCCCTCGTCCGTGGCGAGGGGTCGTACAAGGCCGCCGCCGAGCGCGCCGGCGGCGAGGCGACGGTCGCGTTCATCCGGAAGTGGGCGCGCGTCCACGACCTCCCGCAGTCGATCCGACGCCACGTGGCGATGGGCCACATCGCGCCCACCGCCGCGAAGCACATCGCCCGCGTCTCGGGCAACGCTCGCTTCCTGCTCGCGTTCGCCGTCCTCGACGACGCCCTCACCGTCCGCGAGGTCCGCACCATCGCGAGCGACGTGAACAGCGGCACCCCCGTCGAGACGGCGCTCGCGGACCACGGGGTCACCGTCGGCGAACTCACCCTGTCGCTGCCGGCGGACGTCTACCAGCGGCTCCGCCGCGAGGCCGCCCTCCAGAGCACCGACCCCGACTCCCTCGTCGCCGACGCCCTCGACGAGTACCTCTGATCGCTTGCCGCTCTCGCTAGACGCGACGGTTCGGGAAGCTTCGCCGTCGCCAGAGTACCGTACTCACCGGCCGCAGAACCGCTCCGCCGCGTCGGCGAGAACCGCGCTCGCCGTCTCCACCTCGTCCACGTCGATAGACTCGTCGGGGAAGTGCGCCTGTTCGATGCTCCCCGGGCCGAACAGGACGGTCGGGATCCCGGCTTCCTGATAGTGCCGGCTGTCGGCGCCGTACGTCGCGCCCTGCGGCGTCGCGTCGAGGCCCCGAGCGGTCGCCGCGTCCCCGACCGCCTCCACGACCGGATGGTCGAGCGAGACCGAGGCCGGCTCGAACTGTATCGAAAACCGCTCGAACGTCGGCGGGTGGTCGCGGAGCCACTCGCTGTCCTCGACGACCGCGTCGAGGCGCTTCTGGAACTCCGCCTCCACCTCGGCGACGGTCTCGCCGGGCGCGACGCCGATCCGGAGTTCGGCGACGAGCTCGTCCGGTACCGCCGACACCCAGTTGCCCGCCTCGACGGTCCCGAAACAGACCGGCCACTTGGTCGGGTACTCCGCGTAGAGCGGATGGTCGACCCGCGCTTCGCGCTCCGCTTCCAGTTCCTCGAACGCCCGGCGGATCTGCTCGAAGTGGGGGAGCACCGACTCGCCGTGCCAGCGCGTCGCGGCGTGAGCGGACCGCCCGCTGAGACGCAGACGCTTCATCACGCTCCCCTCGACGGCCGTGACGACCCCGAGTTCCGTCGGTTCGGCGATGACGGCCGCGTCGCGCTCGAAGGGGTACGGGTTCGACAGCGCCGCCGCGGCCGCCCCGATCCCGCCTTCTTCCTCCCCGGCGACGCTCTCGACGACAACCCGGCCGTCGACGTCCGCCGCGTCGGCGAGCCGCCGCGCCGCGAAGACGCAGGCCGCCAGTCCGCCCTTCATGTCCGCGGCCCCGCGGGCGGTCACTCGGTCGCCGTCCCAGACCGGGTCGAACGGGTCGCTCGTCCACGCGGAGCGCGTCGCGGGCACGACGTCGACGTGCCCGTTCAGCACCAGCGTCGGTCCGGCGTCGGGGTCGCCCAACTCGACGACGCCGGCGACCGACGGGCGGTCGGCCGTCGATATCTCGGCCGGGTCGTCAGGGAACGACGGGTGCTCAGCCAGTTCCGCGGCGTCGGCGGTCCACCGATACGTGTCGAACCCCCACTCCTCGAACCGCTCGCGAAGCCACTCCTGTGCAGGTTCCTCGCCGCCGTCGGTCGTGTCGAACCGCAGTAACTCGTCCAGAAACTCCCGTAGGTCGCCCTCCCGAGGGCCGAGGAACTCGTCCATGGATACGGGTGGCGAAGAGTGCGGGCAAAAAGATACTGATAGGCGTGACCGCCCGAACGGAACAGCAACTCTTTAACCACTCTACTGCGAAGCGTTGGGTACGTGGGCCGGTAGCTCAGTCAGGCAGAGCGTCTGGCTTTTAACCAGATGGTCGGGGGTTCAATTCCCTCCCGGCCCGTTTCTCACACGAACGACAGTGAGCGGTGAGAAACGTCTCCGGAGGAATTGAACGACGGCGCGAGCGACCGCAGGGAGCGAAGTGGAGGTGGTTCAATTCCCTCCCGGCCCGCTTTTCGGCGGTGTATCTCGCGATCACGACGACCGCTAAGAATCGGCGGACCGCACGGTAGTCACTACCGAGTAGCGCGCGAAAAACGGAAAACCGCGACCGCGGGTTACTCCTTCCGGGGGAGGTACGCGAGCGCGGTCAGCAGCACCGTCGCGATGCTGCTGATGATGACGATGCCCCAGACGCCGTTGATCCGCTCGTGGAAGTGGTCCTGCTCCGCCACCTGGCTCTCGTAGCCCTCGACGTCGGAGGAGAGGAGGACCCGATCCTCGGAGGGGAAGTGCGCGACGAACTCCGTGCCCTCGGTCTGCGAGGAGTTCAGGATGAACACCTCGCCGTCGGCGAAGGAGACCTCCTCGGTGCGCTCGCCCGACCACTCGAGGAGGATACTCGAGTTGGAGACGTTCGCGACGGTGGTCTGGTTACCCTGATAGTCGATCTGCTGGCCCTCGCTGATCGTCTCGTTGGAGAACTCCTCGTCCTGCATGTACGGCGTCAGTTCGCGCGTGCCGTCGTCGGCCTCGCGCACGACGTACCAGCGCTCGGCCTGCCCGTCGTAGGTCAGGTTCGCGCCGGAGTCGTTGCCGGGGACGGTCCGGAGCGTCGCCTCGGAGACGTCGGTCCCGTTCTGGATGAACAGGTGGTAGTCCGTCTCTCCGAGCGTCACCGTGCTGTTGTCTTCCCACGTATCGGAGAAGACGGCCGAGTCGTTCGTCCAGGTGAGCGTGGCTTCGAGCGTCTCCTCGCCGCCACCGCCGCCGCCGTGGCCGCCGCCGCCACCGCCGCTGGACGCTTCGACGCTCGTCGCC
Source organism: Halostella limicola (assembly GCF_003675875.1). NCBI lineage: Archaea > Methanobacteriati > Methanobacteriota > Halobacteria > Halobacteriales > Natronoarchaeaceae > Halostella > Halostella limicola. The sequence goes on from NZ_RCDI01000002.1 coordinate 1,067,720, forward strand.
GTGTACGTCCGTTCGCCGAGCGTGAGTTCGGACCCGTTCTCCAGCTCGTGGTCGGGGTCGTCGATCGATATCGTCGGCCCCTGAGCCGTCGCGATGAACGCGTACGACCCTGCAGCGAGCACGAGGAAGAACGCGATGTACACCGCCGCTGCGCGTCGTTGCATATTCGCACCGTCGTACGCTCCCCGTAAAACGATTACTTTTCGCCGGAAACGCCAGCGCCCTCGGCGCGGAAAGCCGAGGTGAACGCGCCGCGGGGGCGACCTTACTGGCGGCCGTCCTCTGGGACAAAGATCAGGTCACGTAGGACGAATACCCCGGCGCCGTCCCGCGGTAACCGCCGGTGACTCGCGCTCCTCCGGGGACGGTGATAGAAAACCGGTCTGAACGATAGCCCGCGTTTATAGACCGAACGAGTAACCCTGACGGTGGTATGCCTGTTTCCGAATCGCACACGAACGTACGCACAGGAGAAGCGACGCGATGACGAGGCCGTCTATCGAGGCGGCGCGGCGACTGCTCGTCGTCGCCGTCGCGGCGACGATGGTCGTGAGCGTCCTCGCGGCGCCCGGGCTCGCCGCCTCGGCCGCCGACGCCGGGGACGGGACGCCGTCGCTGACCCAGGAACAGGAGGAGAATTACACCGAGGCCGCCGAGCAGGGAGCCGAGCGCGGGATAGAGATCGCGCAGGAACAGGGCGCGAACGTGACACAGGAGCAGCGCCAGGCGGTCATCAACGGGACGGTCGCAGCCGCGGAGCAGCGCCAGACCGTGAACGCGTCGCAGGTCCAGGCCGCCGCCCGCGGGGCCGCCCACGGGACGATGCTCCAGGGCCAGCGCGTCAACGCCTCGCAGGCGCAGGCGATAGCGCAGGGGGCGACCGAGGGCGCGCTCCAGCAGCAGAACGCCTCGCTCGTCCAGCTCCAGAGCGCGGCGTACGGCGCGGGCCACGGCGCGGTCGCCGGGAGCCAGAACGCCAGCGTCGAGCAGCTCCAATACGCCGCGAGCGGCGGCGCGCACGGCGCGACGACGATGGCCGTCCAGCAGCAGACGGCGAACGTCTCGCAGATCCAGGAGGCCGGGCAGGGCGCCGCCTACGGCGCGCTCACGCACACGCGGAACGTCACGCTCCGCCAGTCACAGAACGTGAGTGTCGAGCAGGAGCAGACCGCGGACGCCGGCCAGGCCCAGAACGCGACGGTGCAGCAGACGCAGAACGTCACCGTCGAGCAGATCCAGGCCGCCGCCCGCGGCGCCGCCGAGGGGGCCTACAGCCAGAACGAGACGGCCGACGTGAAGCAGGTCCGCTCCGCGGCGACCGGGGCGGCCCACGGCGCACTCGTCCAGAGCCAGAACGCGAGCGTCGAGCAGATCCAGGCCGCCGCCCGCGGGGCGAGCGCGGGGTCGCTGCGGCAGGTCCAGCGCGCCACCGTGACGCAGATCCAGGAGGCCGCCTTCGGCGCGGCGAAGGGGTCGATATCGCAGTACCAGGTCGCCGACATCCGACAGATCCAGGCCGCCGCGCAGGGCGGCGCCGAGGGGGCGATCGTCCAGATCCAGCGGGTTAACGTCGTCCAGATCCAGCACGCCGCGGAGGGCGCGGCGAAGGGCGCCGCCCGGACCGCCGGCCAGCGGCAGGTCGTGAACGTCGAACAGGTCCAGGCCGCCGCGCGCGGCGCGGCGGAGGGGTCGGTGATCCAGGTTCAGATCGTCAACGTCGTCCAGATCCAGATCATCGCCGAGGGCGCGTCGAGCGGGGCGCTCGAACAGAGCCAGACGGCGAACGTCGTCCAGATCCAGTCCGCCGCGCAGGGCGCGGCGAGGGGCGGGGCGACGCTGACCCAGCGCCAGGAAGTGAACGTCGAGCAGATCCAGATCGTCGTGCAACGCGTCGCGAACCGGACCGCCGGCGAGGCCGCGGAGGAGGGCGAGACCGATCCCGAGCAGATCGCCGACGACGCGAGCGACTCCGTCGACGACGAGGTCCAGCGCGACGACGAGCAGGAGGAGCGCGTCGTCACCGCGTCGCTCGTCCTCTCGGACCAAGAGGGCGACGGGACGAACCTCTCCGTCGACGAGGCCACCGCGAACGTCGAGTTCGTCGTGGAGGCAAGCGCCGACGGCGAGACGCTGAACGAGACCACCGTCGACGCGAACGAGACGTTCGACGGCGCTCTCACGCTCGACCCGCCGCTCGATGAGGACAGCACGGTCACCGTGACGCTCCGCGACGCCGACACCGACGAGGCGCTCGTCGAGGGCGAACTGCGGTACACGGTCGTCGAGGAAGAGCCCGAACCGACCGCGACGCTCGACGTCGAGGACCAGACCGGCGACGGCGTCAACCTGACCGTCGAGAACGCCTCCGCCAACGTCGACTACTACCTCGACGTCCACGCGAACGACACCACGCGCAACGTGACTGACGCCTTCGACGCCGGCGAGTCCTTCGAGGGCAACCTCACGCTCGACCCGCCGCTCGAAGAGAACGGCACCGTCCGGGTCGCCGTCCACGACGCCGACACCGACGCGGAGCTGAACGCGACGAACGTCACCTACAACGTCACGCCCGCCGAGGAACAGCGCCCGACGGCGAACGTGACGTTCGAGAACCAGAGTTCGAACGGGACGAGCGTCGTCGTCGACGAGGTCGAGAGCTCGAACGGCACCTTCGTCGCGATCCACGAGACGACCGCCGACGGGGAGGTCGGCGACGTGATCGGCGTCTCCGAGTTCCTGCCGTCCGGCCCCCACGAGAACGTCAGCGTCGAGTTGTTCGACGTGGCGGGGCTGGAGACGAACCGCACCGGGCTGAACGAGAGCCAGACGCTCGTCGCGATGCCCCACGAGGACTCGGATAACGACCGCGACTACGACTTCCTGACCTCGAACGGCAGCGACGACGGGCCGTACCTCAACGAGACCGGCGCGCCGGTCACCGACGACGCGTTCGTCACCGTCGTCAGCGAGAACGTGACGGACAACGAGACGAACGTCACCGAGAACGTCTCGTCCACGCTCGAGGTCGAGAACCAGACCGGCGACGGCGTCAACCTGACCGTCGAGAACGCCTCGGCCGGGACGGCGTTCTACCTGAACGCCAGCGTGAACGAAACGACTCACAACGAGACCGACGACTTCGCGGCGAACGAGTCCTTCGAGGGCAACCTCACGCTCGAGCCGCCGCTCGAAGCGAACGGTACCGTCAGCGTTGCCCTCGTCGACGCCGAGACCGACGAGGTGCTGAACGCCACCAACGTCACCTACAACGTGACGAACGTCACCGAGGACGTGACGAACGTCACCGAGGACGTGACTGACAACGTCACCGAGAACGTCTCGTCCACGCTCGAGGTGGAGAACCAGACCGGCGACGGCGTGAATCTGACCGTCGAGAACGCCTCCGCCAGCGTCGACTACTACCTCGACGTGCACGCGAACGACACGACGCGCAACGAGACCGACGACTTCGCGGCGAACGAATCGTTCGAGGGCAACCTCACGCTCGACCCGCCGCTCGAAGCGAACGCGACCGTCGAAGTCGCGATCCACGACGCTGAGACTGACGAGGAACTGAACGCCACCAACGTCACCTACAACGTCACGCCCGCCGAGGAAGAGGCGGAGCGCCCGACGGCGAACGTCACCTTCGAGGACCAGTCCTCGAACGGGACGAGCGTCGTCGTCGACGAGGTCGAGAGCTCGAACGGTTCCTTCGTCGCGATCCACGAGACGACCGCGACCGGCGAAGTCGGCGGCGTGATCGGCGTCTCCGAGTTCCTGCCCGCCGGGACGAGCGAGAACGTCAGCGTCGAGTTGTTCGACGTGGCGGGACTGGAGACGAACCGCACCGCGCTGGAGGAGAACCAGACCCTCGTGGCGATGCCTCACGAGGACTCTGACGACGACCGCGACTACGACTTCCTGACCTCGAACGGCAGCGACGACGGGCCGTACCTCAACGAGACCGGCGCAGCGGTCATCGACGACGCGTTCGTCACCGTCGCAGCGGAGAACGTGACGAACGTGACGGACAACGAGACGACCGTCACCGAGAACGTCTCGTCCGCGCTCGTGGTCGAGAACCAGACCGGCGACGGCGTCAACCTCTCCGTCGAGAACGCCTCCGCCGGCGTCGACTACTACCTCAACGCCAGCGTGAACGAGACGACCCGCAACGAGACGGCGACGCTCGACGCGAACGAGTCCTTCGAGGGCAACCTCACGCTCGACCCACCGCTGGAGGAGAACAGCACGGTCCGAGTCGCGATCTACGATGCCGAGACCGACGAGGAACTGAACGCGACGAATATCACCTACAACGTGACGCCCGTTGAGGAGAACGTCACGGCACCAGACGAGAACGTCTCGACGACGCTCGAGGTCGAGAACCAGACCGGTGACGGCGTCAACCTGACCGTCGAGAACGCCTCCGCCGGCGCAGACTACTACCTCGACGTACACGAGAACGACACCACTCTCAACGAGACGGCCTCGTTCGAGGCCAACGAGTCCTTCGAAGGCAACCTGACGTTGGACCCGGCACTTGAGGAGAATAGCTCTGTCCGGGTCGCGATTCACGACGCCGAAACCGACGAGGAACTGAACGCCACCAACGTCACCTACAACGTGACGCCAGCGGAGGAGAACGCGACGGTGACGCTGTCGGCCGAGAACCAGACGGGTGACGGTACGAACCTCACAGTCGCGGAGGCGTCCGCCGACACGGCGTTCTACCTCGACGTGCACGTGAACGAGACGACCCACAACGAGACGGCCGACTTCGCCGCCGGCGAGACGTTCGCGGGCGACCTGTCGCTCGACCCCGCTATCGGCGAGGACTCGACGGTCCGCGTCGCGGTCCACGACGCGGAGACCGACGAGGAGCTGAACGCCACTAACGTCTCCTACGAAGCGGCGGTGACGCCGGAGACGACTGACGCGCTCGCCGAGTACGAGGACGTGCAGGCGGCCCGCGACGACGGCTACGTCGACACACACGAGTTCGACGTCAACGAGACCGGCGCGACCGGGATCCGGTTCGTGAACACCGCGGCCCTGGACGACGGCGAACTCGACCCGCGCGAACCGGAGATCCTGCTGTACACGGTGAACGAGAGCGGCGAGTACGAACTGCTCGGCGCGGAGTGGTACAGCCCGGAGACGACCGGCGAACCGCCCGCGCTGTTCAACCAGACGTTCCGGGGTCCGCTGCCGGGCCACACCGACGAGCTGGAGTCGCACTACGGCCTGTACGCCTGGCTGTTCGAGGACCACCCCGTCGACCAGTTCGCGCAGCGTAACCCGGCGGTCGACGCGCCCAGCCTGATCTCCGTCACGGACCAGACCGGGAACGGGAGCGCCGTCACCGTCGACCGAACGACGTTCGCCGACGAGTACGTCGTCGAGGTCCGCGACGAGACCGGCGCGACGCTCGGCCAGTCCGAGACGCTCACCGGGCCGGCCACCGACGTGGCGGTCGAACTCGACACCGAACTGGACGCGAACGCCACCGTCGAGGTGACGCTCGTGCACCCAGACGGTAACGAGATCGCGGAACCCGTCCTCCGCGAGACCGTCGAGTACACCGTCGAACCCGACGTCGGCGTCCTCGACGAGGAGGAACCGACCGACGAGGAACCCGTCGAGAACGACACCGACGGCCTCGCCGAAGAAGAGACCCCCGAGAGCGACGCCGATAACGAGTCAAACGTCACTCTCGACGAGGAAGCGCCCGCTACCGCCGACGGCAACGAGTCGAACGACACCGAGACCGACGGCGGCATCCTCAACGACGCGGCCGACAACGAGACCGACACTAACGAATCGACCGCCTCCGTCGCGGCGTAGCCACACGCCGCTGACGGTCTTTCGCGGTTCCGACGCGGAGAAACGCCCGTGGACGGTGACGCCTCTCGGGAAGGCTACTGTCGGAGTCGAGGAAAGCCAAGGGCCGGATTTGAACCGGCGGTGGGCGGCTCTGCAGGCCGCTGCGTTCGGCCGGACTCTGCCACCTTGGCGCAGTTCGTACTAACTGCGTCCGCCGCTTAAGCCTAGCGTTTCGTTCTGCCGGTTCGCCATTGTTTGGTAGGTAGTGCCGCGGTATGATACCACACTAGAACTCCTTTAGCACAGCGCCTTTACCGCTCACAGCGTTCGATGCGGGTAGAACCGCGCGATCCGCGGTACCGAATATCAATGAACGAACCTATCGCCGAGACCACCGACCGTTCGATGCCCGACCGGCCCGACCTCGACCAGTACGTCAGTTACTCGGACGACGGCGACACCGTCATCTGCGACCGGGAGAACCCGAGCGCCTGGGTCAGGTCGGACGATCTTCGGCCGGTCGAACGGTAGCAGTCAACGCTTCTCTTCAGCGCCGATTGTGCGCCGAAAGGAGTATACCTTGTGAAGTGGTACCAACATCCATGAAGCTTTCCGAACCGCTGAAGATCGAACACGACGACCGCCGTCAGATCTTCGAGGAGATCGAACGTAACGGCGGTCTCCCCAAGGACCGAATCGTAACCGGGACGGTCGAACAGCAGCGGGCGGCCCGTCACCACGTCGCGGTCCTGAAGCGGGACGGATACCTCCGCGAGACGGAAGAAGGGAGGCTCGAACCGGCGCTGGAGGTCGACGCCGACGCCGAGGAGTTCAGCGCGGACGACGCGACCGTCACCATCCGGCCCGCTCGACAGGCGGACCTGACGGGCATCGTCGGGGCGATCAGGCAGGTCGCCGCGGAGAAGACCTACATCGTCGCGGAGTCGGTCGCCGACGAACTCGACCACCAGGACGTGCTGCTCCGGCACAACAGCCTCGAGTCCCGGATGTTCTTCGTCGCCACCGTCGACGAGGCGGTGATCGGGTGGGTCCATCTCAACGCGCCGGAACTTGAGAAGCTCGACCACACCGCCCAACTGACCGTCGGCGTCATCGAGGAGTACCGCGGCGAGGGGATCGGGGAGGAGCTGCTCGACCGTGCCACCGACTGGGCGAGCGAGAACGGCTTCGAGCGGCTGTACCAGAGCGTCCCGTCGACGAACCAGCGCGCCATCGACTTCCTCGAAGACCACGGCTGGAAGGTCGAAGCCGTCCGGGAGGACCATTACAAGCTCGGCGACGAGTACATCGACGAAGTGATGATGGCCGCGACGCCGTAGCGTCGCGGGCTCACCGACAGCTCTCGCAGACGTACTTCGTGCCGGACGTGAAGCGCTCGCGCTCCGGCCTCGCCACGTACTCGCCGCATTCGACGCACCAGGTCCAGTAGATAGTGCGCCCCGCTTCGGGAAGCGTCCGCCCACTCTGGTCGGACTGTCGAGTGATCTCGACGTGCCGGTCGCTCACTTCCGTCACTTCGCCGCCGATCGATGCATGCTGGGCGTTCCCGATGTCGCCGCCCGACGGAACGGCGATCATCTCGCCCGCGGTCACCTCGTCGCCGGGCTCGACGACCGGCCGACTCGGGGACACGATACCCTCCAGATCCGAATTGGTGATCATGGGGATCCGTACGCGGTCCGGATCGTGCGTCGACGGTTCCGTCTCGTGCTCCGCGCTCCACTCGATCGGGTTCAGCACGTTGATACGGCCACCGCCGAGCGTATTCTCCTCGACGACGTCCGCGTCCAGAACGGTCAGGCAGTTCGTCCGCTTGCTCGTCCCGAAGGCGGACGGATCCTCCTCGATCTCGAAACACCAGCCCGGTCCCCCGTCGGCGAGCAGTTCGTCCTCGCCGATATCGTCCGGATCGCGGCCGGCGGCAGCGAGCAGGTGCGACGCCGGCGTGCCTATCGGGACCTTCAGGAACCGGTGGTCCGGAACGTTTCCGTCGACGTGGACGTACTTGTGCGTCATCGGCTCGTTCCTCTCAAGCGTCTTGAAGACGTTGTGGAGCGTCTCCGTGTTCTGGACGATCCATCCGTGGTCCATCGGCAGGTCGTCCCCCATCACCACACCGGCGACCAGTCGCAGGAGGACGTTCTCCATCCCGTACTCGTACTGATCGTCGGTGTACGCGAACACTACTCCTGACTCCGTTTCCGGGTCTAACGGCAGGTCCGAGGGACCGTACACCCTCCCGTCCGTCGCGGCTTCGAGTTGGCGCATCCAACCGTCTCGGTCTTTCTCCTTCGCGCCGATCACGATCGCGTCGAACGCGCGGTCGAGTAACGCGTCGAACAGCCGTCCGAACTCATCCGCCCGTTCGCGTCCCAGCCACTTGTCGATGTAGTAGTTCGGTTCGCTTTCCTGGTGGTTCACCAGAAGGTAGTCTACTTCATCGAGTCGTTCCCACTTCGCGTGCGCCGGAAACCCCGCTCCCCCCGCGCCGGCGATCCCCGCGTTCTTGAACGTCGTCGCCAGCTCCGACAGTTCGGTCTGGTCGAGTCGCTGTAAGCTTACGCTCATGGTCCACCCCAAATCGGGGGTTGCCGCCACCAGGGCATAACTCTAACGTGAAGCGTAACGTTACTGCAGGCATTGGTCAATGTTACCAAACAACAAGGAACGAGATCGGTCGGTACCTCACGAGTAAAGCGGAAGTAGCGACGATCGCCGTCGCTGCGCGTATGAATGACGAATACCCCAGCAGCCACGCGTGGCTACTGAGGGTGTAAGTATGAATGGCAGGCGGCGAACCGGATTTCCCAGAGGGTCGCCCACTCCAGTACTCGCCGGAACGCTGGCGGGCTTAACGTCCGTGTTCGGGATGGGTACGGGTGTTTCCCCGCCGCGATGGCCGCCTTAACGCCGACTCGCGGAATCGAACCGCGATCCAAACCAGTGTCGGTGGCATGAAGCCGTGGTGTACGTGCAATCCAGTTGACGCCTGGACCCGTTCTGTGGGTACAGTGCGATGAGTGTGTGGCGTTGGTCTGTTAGTGCTCGCGGGCTGAACGCCTCGTTGCCTTGGC